>CALELH010000695.1 GCA_937902595.1 uncultured Myxococcales bacterium | reverse complement strand
CGGCGCCAGTACCATCAACGTGAACATCGTGTCGAACGGCATCACCACGTTCACGCGTGACATCAACATGGGCGGGAATCTCTATACTGAAGAGCTAAGAAAGCGTCTCAACATCTCTATTGATGAAGCAGAGGCGTACAAGACCGGCGGACAAAATGACGGTGGAAACACAGTCGTACCACAAGAGGTAGAGCGGATCATGGCGAGCGTCAGCGAGACAGTCGCCAGCGAGCTACACCGTTCGCTCGACTTCTATCTCGCCACCTCTTCGGAGGGGCGCGTCTCAAAGATCTATCTGTCCGGTGGAACCGCTCAGGTCGCCTCTTTGGCGCCAACGATTGAGAACAGGATCGGTGTCGAGGTCGAGCTCTTAGACCCCTTCAAGGCGATCTCGGTCGATCCAAAACAGTTCAACCTTGAGTTCATTAACAGGGTTCGACCAGCGGCGACCGTTGCGGTTGGTCTCGGGTTGAGGGGGCCTAACGACCGATGATTCGGATTAACCTCCTCCCTGTCAGAGAATCCGAGCGCCAAAAGAGCGGCCGGCAGTTTCTCTTACTCTGTGGCATCCTGATCATTGGCGAAATCTTTGGTCTTTTTCTTGTTCAAAGCGCTCAGGAAGACGAACTGAAGGCGCTGGAACGGCAGAACAGTCAGATCAGCCGACAGATCAAACGTCTCAAGAAGAAGACAAGCGCTGTCACGAGTCTTAAGGCAGAGCAGAAAGAACTGGAACAGCAGAAGGTCGTCTTGGACAGCTTGATCGAAGGGCAGAACGGCCCTGTCAAGATGCTGGATGAGCTGTCACGCATGCTCACGCCTATAACGGACCCTAAGACAAAGCTGCAGGTTCAGTCCCGTGGCTGGAACCCCGACTGGGATCCCAAGAGACTTTGGATCGACGCATTCATCGAGAAATCGAGAGCCGTGAAGATCATTGGTCATGCACGTAACAACGAAGATCTTGCAGAGTTCCTTGAGCGACTGAACAGCTCACGGCACTTCGTCAAGGTACAGCTCAACGTGTCGGATGCTGTGGAGATCGCTAAGCTCAATAAGGCGAAGCTCGTAAAGTTCGATATCACGGCCCTCGTAATCTATGGCCCCGCGGACCTCCGTCGCTTAGCGGCGGGCACCCTGGGCACAGAGCAGGAAGAGTAGGTCATGGCGAGTCCGTACGAAAAACTGGCGAACGCACCGGCCTCAACCAAAGGGGCTGCACTGCTGCTCGTACTCGCGGTGGTAGGCGCCGGCTGGTACTCCCTCTATTACAGTGAGGTAGTGTCCAAGGTAGAGCGCGCCGCGCAGCGCACTCCCACCCTGAATGATGATCTAAGAGAGCAGAAGCAGATCGAGAAGAACCTGGTTAAGTTCCAGGATGAGATCAATAAGCTGCGTCAGGCCAGAGACCGAATGCGGGACCGCCTACCTGAGCAGCCCGCCATCGCTGGTCTCTTGCAGCAGATTCACAGCCAAGCGAAGGTCGTTGGCCTCGATGTAAACCGCTTCGAGCGCGGCAAGAACGAGAATAAGCAGCTATACGCCCGAATTCCGGTCCGAATGACGTTGAACGGGACTTTTCACCAAGTCGCGACCTTCTTCTACTATCTCGGACGGCTCACTCGGATCGTCAATATCGAGGATATTGAGCTCGTCACACTGAATCGTCGTGATGAAGGTGATGACCGAATTCAGGCGATATGCAGCGCGACTACCTTTATGTATCTGGCGCCCAAAGACGCGAACAAAGGAGGCAAATAATGTCCTCTTTGTTCATGCGTCTGTTCATAAGCATTCTCGCCATGAGCGTGTGCACAATCTTCACTGGGTGTGATGACTCAAGCAGCGGCAACACCATCAGACGTTCTCGCAAGAAGAAGAAGCGACGTAAACCGGTGGTGACGAAGGCGACCGATCAATTGACTGGGGTACCCAAGAAACTACAGAACGTGGATTGGACCACCGGGGACGACCTCGCTGGGACAATTCGAGAGTCTCGAGATCCCTTCCTCCCCTTCGTCGATGACCTAAAGGTCAAGGCAGAGGAAGAGGAGAAAAAGCAAATCACTAAGATTAAGACGGCCGTCGGGTCTGCCCAAGTGGGTGACCTCAAGCTTGTCGCGATCATCACCGGCACCGCCTTGCATAAGGCCATGGTCGAGGACGGTCGCGGGGTAGGCCATATCGTACGCGCAGGCGACGTTGTAGGTGGCACGCCACCCATGCGCATCGTACGAATTACGCGAAATGAAGTTATCTTCCGTGCCCTCGAGAAGGGGCCGGATGAAAAGGTTCCTTCTGAAATCCGAAAGACGCTTCTAACTAAAGAAGAGCTTCAGGAACGAGGACGGTGACTGGAATGAGGGGAGCATTCATGCGTCGAAGCACGTATAGCCCTATTCGGCGAGGCATACGAACGTGTGCCCTGCTCGCGATCATCGGCATGGTCTTCTCGGCGAACGCCGACGAACAGAAGATCAACCGGCTTGATTCACTGAAAGTGAATGAGACCGCGCAGGCCACAGAGATCGTCGTGAGCGGATCTATCCCGCCCACATTCACCGTCTTTAAGCTGACTGGGCCTACCCGTCTCTTTATCGACATCTCCAACGCCGACATCTCATCGATCACTGGTCCAATTGAGGTTGAGAACGGGGTCATCTCACAGATCACTCCACTCCAGTTCACCGATGAGCTCGTTCGCATTGGCCGTCTGGTGATCGGCTTAGAGACGGACGCTATCTATTCCGTAAATGCTAAGGACAACAGCCTCGTTATCACAGTTGACGCGACTCAGAGAAAGCCGGAGGTCGCCCAGAACGCGCGGACCGCGGCCGAGGTCGCCGCAGCTGAAGACCGCGCAGATAAAGCCGAAGCTCGAGCGAGAACCGCGGAAGCTAAAGCGAGACTGGCTGAAGCCGAAGCACAGCGGATCGCGTCACAAGCCCGCACTCAGGCTGAGACATCCGAGAGCCGGGCGGCCGCTGCCGAAGCCCGCGCACAGTCGCTCGTCAACGAGGTCGACGCCGCGCGTAAGGCGATGGACAGCGCGAGCAAAGATGCGCGCGCTGCTGCTGAGGCCAAGGTCGCACAAGCTGAAGCCAAGGCTCGTCAGGCAGACATGACCGCCCAAGCAGCGCGGGCTGAGGCCAACGCCGCCGCGACGGTCGCGAGCACCAGGGTCGCTGCGGCCGAAGCGCGCGCCGCTGAAGCTGAAGCGCGGGTACAAGCATCTGAATCTCAAGCGAGCGCGGGTCGAGAGAGCGCGGCCGCACTGAACGAGACCGCACAACGCTTATCTGAGACGGCTCAGAGCGCAGTCGAGCGAGCAGAGAACGCAGAGAAGGCTCTCGCTGCCGCTCGAGAACGCCTCGCCGCGGCAGAACAGCGCGCCCGACAAGAGTCGCAGTCGGCGTCGGCCAGAATCGCCGCCGCAGAGCAGCGCGCCGCAGAAGCGGACCAGCGCGCAAAGACCGCCAATGAGAGCGCTGATATTAAGGTCGCTGAAGCTGAGGCTAAGGCTCGTCAGGCAGAGGTGAACGCCCTGAAGGCCGCCGAGCGGTCCCAGACACAAGCCGACGCCGCAGAGGCGAGAGCCAGCGTGGCAGAGCGCAAAGCGACCGCCCTAGTCAATGAGGCAACCAAGGCACGTGACCAGGCCGTCAGCTCAAGCGACAGCATCCGTGAATCTGCGAACCAGGTCGCCCGAGCGGCAGAGGGTCGCGCCGAAGCTGCGGCGAACAAAGCCCAGTCTGCCCGCGCGCAAGCGGCTGCCGCAGCGGAGGCTGCTAACGCCCGCGCGCTCGCCGCCGAGGCTCGTGCAAACGAGGCAGAAGCGAGAGCCAAGGCTGCCGAAGCCCAGGCCCAGGCATCAGAGCAGGTAGCCTCCAGCCGTTCGAATGATGCTGAGCGATTGGCTCGCAACGCTGAGGCGGCCGAACGCCGCGCGCGCCAGGCGGAGTCCAACTTAGAGGCTCTTCATGGACAGCTCAGCCAGGCTCAGGCACAAATTGACCGCTCGGAGAAGGAACTCACCGCTGCTGTGGAGCGCACCCAGCGTGCTCAAAAGAGTCTAGATGCAGCGAAGAGTGAAGCCGAGAGAGCAAACGCGAAGGCCTCGCTAGCGGAATCTCAGATCGCAGAGGCGAAGTCGGCGGAGCGCGCAGCGCAAGCGCGCGCTTCAGCAGCCGAGCAGAGAGCGACGACCGCCTCTCGCGCGTCAGAGGCAGCGAGCGCTCTCGCGCAAGACCTGCGGAAGCAAGTTCAGAGCGATGGTGATGACCGATTGGCCAAGAAGGCTGAAGCAGCGGCACGTACGGCGGCTTCGGAAGCCCGAGCGACGCAGCTAGAAGCGGACCGCGCCCAACTCGCTCAGAAGGTGAAGTCACTGGAGTCAGAGCGTTCACAGGCGAGAGCCGTGATCGCGACCATGCAGACCGAAAAGGTTAGGCTCGACCAGCAGCTGTCTGCCTCTAAGCGACAGAAGGACTCAGCCAAGACTCAGATGTTGGAAGCCGAGAGGCGGGCCAATGACGCGGCCGTCGCCCTTGAAAAGGCGCGCGTCTCGCAGATCGAGTCAGCCCAGGCATCATCCCGTTTGGAAGGCCAACTCAAGTCTCTGGAAGCCCAGGCCACGCGAGCCCAGGAAGCGAAGAGCACAGGCCAGGTCCGAGACCTGAATCGTCGACTCGCCGCCGCTCGAGAGCGCGCAAGTCAGCTTGAAGTGGCGGTCCGGCAGGGCCAGACGGACTTAGCGAACGCACGACAGCTGTCTGAGCAACGTAAGGGCGAGGCCGACGCGCTCAGAGGACAGCTTGAGCGTTCCAAGGTCGCGGCCAGGCCGGCTCCGCCTCCAGCGCCTGCCCCAGTCGCCAAGGCGCAGCCGCAGAAGCGTCCGATGCTCCCTCCCCCGCCGCCTCAGATGAGATCCAGAGTCGTAAACGTAAAGTTCTCCGACGGAGCTAAGCGCAGCCAAATAGAGATCATCTTCGAAGGTAAGGCTGAGTATACCGTCCGCCAGGAAGGAGCTCGAACACGTATCTTGGAGCTCAAGAACGCGCTCATCGATCCCGCGATCGAGCGGAGTCTAGATACGAGCGAGTTTGGTAGCGCTGTTCAGTTGGTCAGTAGCTTCCAGGCGCCTCCTCCCGGGGATAGAGTGCGCATCGTCGTGACTCTGAGTGAGCAAGTAAAAGACAAGGTCAAGGTTCAGAATCGACGGCTCTCTTGGAGCTTTGATCGGCCGTCGCGTAGCGTCCCAACCGTGGGCGCGCTTCCACCGGCTCCCACATGGACGGCGCCGAGCCCGACCGCGGGGAGCGGATCAGTGGTGAACTACGAACAGCCGCGAGCTGCTCTATTCACTGGGCTCAACCAAGCGATCGCGACTCGAAGCGACCGCCAGGCCCCGCCCACTCGACGTAAGCGCTACAGCGGTCGGAAGATCAACATCGATATTAAGGATGGAGACATCCACAACATCCTCCGGCTCTTGGCTAAGGAAGGAAACGTCAACATCGTCACGAGCGATGAGGTAGAAGGCACGATCACCATGCACCTCAAGCTGGTGCCATGGGACCAGGCGCTAGACATAATCCTACGCACCAAGGGGTTGGACATGGTGCGTGAAAACGACATCATCCGAGTCGCCCCTATCGAGTCCATCGCTAAAGAGCGAGAAGCTGAGCTTAAGAAGCAAGAGGTCAAAGAGAAGCTCAAGCCGCTCGAGGTCAAGCTCATCACCGTAAATCACGCATCCGCCAGTGACCTGATGCCACGGGTTAAGAGCGTACTCAGCAAGCGTGGAACCTCGGAGTTCGACAATCGAACTAACACGGTGATCCTCAAGGACGTAGATGATCATCTAGACGCTGCCGAGGACATGATTCGTCGCCTTGACACTCAGACCCCTCAGGTGCTGATCGAGACGCGAATCGTTGAGGTCAACGAGGTCAACGTACAGCAATTTGGTATCCAGTGGGGTGTGGACTCCACGTACAGCGCCGCGACCGGTAATCCCACAGGGCTACGTTTTCCGAGCTCTATTGGAATCGCGGGTGGAGCCGATGACCAGCAGGGTAGCAACGAGGGTGTCTCGAGCAATCCAAACTACGTCGTGAACTTACCAGCCTCCGCTGGTCTCGGTTCTGGTGGTGCCTTGGGCCTCACCTTCGGTAGCATTGACAGCACCTTCAATCTAAACGTGCGCCTCACCGCCCTCGAAAATCGAGGCTCCGTAAAGATCGTAAGCAGCCCGAAGATTACGACCCTGGACAATAAGCAAGCAGAGATCAGTCAGGGTGTCAGCATCCCGATTAGTCAGGTTTCAGCGTCCGGTATCCAGACAGTGTTCTTCGACGCCGTTCTGGCGCTGCGCGTCACACCGCACGTAACCCAAGATGGCAATATTTACCTGAAGCTTAACGCTCAAAACAACACGCCCGACTTCCAGAACGTTGGCGCTCGTGGAGACCCAACGATCTTGAAGAAAGAGGCTAAGACCGAGCTCCTCCTCAAGGACGGTGACACAACGGTTATCGGCGGGATTTATACGAGTAACGCTGGCTTTAATAGGTCAGAGGTTCCGTATCTGGCGCGCATACCGATTCTAGGTGCGATGTTTAGAAACCACCAAGAGAGTGACCGACGAAGTGAGCTGCTCATCTTCGTTACGCCGCGGATCGTGAATCGAGCCGCTTCACAGGTTCGAACAGCTCCGTGACGCGCTACCACGCCGAGCGCCCCATATTCCTGTGGGGCATGGCCGGGGTGGGAAAATCCACCGTCGGTCGTCAACTCGCTCTCAGTACGAGCCGGGACTTCATCGATCTAGATGATGAGATCACCCGAGAGTCAGGCCGCGAGGTGGATGAGATCTTCGCAAACAGCGGCGAGACAGAGTTTCGCCGCCTTGAAGCGCTCACCCTGAAGAAGCGACTCGCGCAGCCTGAGCCCCTCGTCATCTCGCTGGGAGGCGGCGCGCTGCTCGACAACGCTCTGCGCCGAGACGCCCGTTCGACGGGAACAGTGGTGTATCTCAAAGGCACAGTCGATACGCTTATGCAGCGTCTCGGGAACAGTCACCAGCGTCCACTCCTCGTCGGTGAAGATCTCCGATCTCGAGTCGAAGAGACGCTGACACGGCGAATCACAGCATATCAAGATACAGACCTCCACATCGTCACCGATGGAAAGACATCGGAGATGGTCAGCCGAGAGATCGCTGACATGCTCGAAAGTGAGCGTGCAGCATGAACTACGATCTGTCTGTCGATCTTGGAGAGCGAAGCTACCCAATCTTCTTCCGTCCTCATGGTCAGGACGAGCTTGCCGAACGCGTACTCGGTGAGGCGAAGACGGGCAAAGTGATCATCATCACCGATAAGAACGTTGGGCCTCTTTATGCTCAGGGACTCGCGGACTCACTCCGTAATCGAGGTCTACGGGTCGCCTTGCTCGACTTTCCTGCGGGCGAACCTCACAAGAACCTAGACACAGTGCGACGAATCTACGAGCGGTGCCTTCAATTCGGTGTCGATCGGGAGACGCCAATCGTCGGGTTTGGTGGTGGGGTCGTCGGGGACTTAGCAGGCTTTGTGGCCGCTACCCTGCTGCGTGGTCTCCCTTTCATTCAGGTACCAACGACCATTCTGTCCCAAGTCGACAGCAGCGTGGGTGGTAAGGTGGGTGTGAACCTAGCGGAAGGCAAGAATCTAATCGGAGCCTTCCACCAACCCAAGTGGGTTTTGATCGACCCCCAGTGCCTAGCCACACTCGGTATTGACGAACGCAGAGCCGGCCTCGCAGAGGCTGTAAAGCATGGAGCTCTCGCCGACGCAGACTTGCTCGATGAGATCGCCCAAAACGCTGATGCCCTTTTGAATGCTGATGTCGACAGTCTAATGAAGGTTCTACCGCGAGCTGTCGCCATTAAAGCTGAGGTCGTCTCTCAAGACGAAGAAGAGCGGGGCGTCCGCGCGACGCTAAACCTTGGGCATACACTAGGCCATGCGTTCGAAGCGGACTGCGGGTATCGCGGTCTCCGCCACGGTGAAGCCGTCGCGCTGGGCCTACGGGCGATCCTACAGATCAGTCGTAGCCGAATGGGTCTTAGCTTAAGGGCAGAAGAGCGCATCTCAGCGGCTCTAGATGCTCTTGATTTACCGAGCTCTTGGGCCGAGAGAATGCGCCCTTCAGTTCTAGATAGAGTGGATCTGGACAAGAAGAATCTTGGAACATCTGTCAGAGTAGTCTTACTGCGTGATATCGGCGACCCTGTGGTTGTAGCGATGCCCCGTGACGAGTTTAAGGAGCAAGTCAGCGCCCTTGCAGGCGTGAAGTGCTCTTCGGAGGTTGTATGAGAAGTTTTATCGCCCAAAAGATGAACTCTGTCGGGGTAATCGCCTCGCTCATGGTGCTCCTGACCGTCCTTGGGGGCTGCCAAGATCGAGAGATCGCCATGAGCATCTTGAATGTCCGTCCATTCGACAGCATGCAGTGCATCCCCGTTGAGGACGCTGAGCTGTTTCAGACGAGCGGGACCATCGACATGGCTGTGCGAAACACGTATTTCGCAGCTCTAAACGTCGAGAGTAACCTCGTCGACATCCCCACTACGAAGGGGTTCCAAATCACGGACAACCGAATCAGTACGAACGCGATCCTGCTGCGCTCAGCCACTATCGAGTTCTCGACGCTAGACCAGCTCTCTGCGCAGATCCCTCCCAAGCGGAGCATCCCTCTGAGCGGGACTTTGGATGAAGGCATGAACATGGTCCTGACGGGCGTCGAGCTCTTGGATGCGAATACACTCGCGCAGATTCGTAACTCGCAAGAGTTCATCTCAACGGCACAAGGCGAAGCTAAACCCGTGCGAACGTCCATCACCCTATTGGCGCGCATCCGACTCAGCGGAGAGACCATCGACGGACGTGAGGCTGAATCGAATGAGTTCTTGTATCCCATAGAGGTGTGCAATGGCTGCCGTATCGCCTATCCGCCGGAGATGGTCACCCAGCGCGGCGGCTTTCTCACCTGCCCTCCCCCATCAGCCGATGAGGATGACGAAGGCAATGAGATGGTCTGCGCAGCTGCGCTCGGTATGGATTCTCAGTTCGTAGACTGTCGAACATGTCAGGGGATCGCGGTCGACTCATTTGCTCGTCAGCTCTGCCAGCCACCGCGCACTCCGTAATATCTGAATAGTCGGGCGCCCTAGGCCCGAGCCACCGTCGACCCCACTTGTGGGAGAACCTCATGTTGCAGAGCAACTTGGAAGCACTGGTCGCCTCGACTCAAGACGCGATGGGCGCAGCAGTACTCAACCTAGATGGTGTGGTCATCGACGCCTATGATGGAACAGGCCTTGATCCCGAACCTGCTCATGCGCTGCCCGAGTTTGGCCAAGTCATCAGACAGCTTCGAGCGGTCAATGAGACGTTTAGCGTTGGGGATATGGTGTCGACTGAGGTGCGTGGTGCCGACCGGATTACCCTTCTCAGGCCACTGAACGAGCATTACCTACTGGCGATGTGGATTCGACCCAACGCTTTAGTTCCGCAAGCGAAGTTTCGTCTTCGGGTGGCGGCTCCTGACGTAGCTTTGCAGCTGTGAACGCACCTACCATGCGGATACTTGTCATCAACGGACCTAACCTAAACCTACTGGGCACACGAGAGCCGGCGCTATACGGACAAGAGTCGCTCAAGGAAATCGAAGCAGATCTCATTCGAGAAGGCACCCAGCTCGGCGTAGAAGTTCAATGCTTCCAGAGCAATCACGAAGGCGAAATCATTGAGGCGATTCAGTCCTGTGCCACCACCGCTGACGGGCTCATACTGAACCCCGCGGGATATGGTCACACCAGCGTCGCTATCCGCGATGCGTTGCTCGCTGTAGCGACGCCTACGGTCGAAGTTCATCTGACAAACCTCGCTCGCCGCGAAGAGTTCCGCAGACGAACGTTGACAGGAGACGTCGCAATAGGCCAAATCAGTGGCTTCGGGGCCTACGGATATCGTATTGCGTTGGCCGCGCTGGTGAATCATCTCAGTCGATAGAGAGAGTCATGTACCAAACAAACGAATTCCGAAAGAACTTGAAGATCGAGTACGAGGGAGGCCTCTGGGCGATCGTCGAGTGCCAACACGTCAAGCCGGGTAAAGGTGTCGCCTTCGTAAAGGCGAAGCTCAAGAACCTGACGGATGGGCGTATCGTTCAGGTGAACTTCCGCTCCGGTGATAAGGTCGGAAAGCCTGACGTGATGGAAGTCACGATGCAGGTCCTCTACACGGATGGTTCTGCCTGGCACTTCATGAATACGAAGTCATACGAGCAATTCGAGATTACCATTGGTGACATCGGCGACGCCGCCACCTATCTGATGGACGGCCTAGAGGTAGAGGTGCTGATCTACAATGGCCGACCCATTGATATCACGCTACCAAACTTTATCGAGGCCGAGGTCGTTGAATGCGAGCCTGGCGTTAAGGGGGACACAGTCCAGGGCGGCACCAAGCCGGCGACGATCACGCCAGGAGCGGTGGTGCAGGTCCCTCTATTTGTGAATCAAGGTGAGCGGATACGCGTAGACACCCGATCCGGGGAATATGCGTCTAGAGTGAAGTGATTGATCTCACTGAAACTCTTTTGACTGCGCTCAACACCTGATCAGGCTTGACGAAAGCAGAGCCTGGTTCGTAGAATTTCTACAGAATCGAATGAGATGAGCGGAAGAAATCACACCCCGTCCGGAGAGGCCGTCGGCAGTGTCTGCCAGTAAGAACCAAGCGTTAGCCAACGCTCAGAAATTAGCTCAGAGAGGCCTTTTCGATAAGGCTATCAAAGCGTATCGCGTGGTCGCTGAGAGCGATCCTGATGACGTGCGTATCTGGCTAAAGATTGGTGATCTATACAGCCGTAAAGGCGCAGTAGGCGACGCCGTGAGCACCTATGGCCGGGTAGCAAGCGTCTACGAGAACAAAGGGTTCTTCCTAAAGGCCGTCGCCGTCTACAAGCAGATCCTTGATGTGGACCCAACGCTGATCGACGTGCATCGAAAACTGGGTGACGTCTACATCAAGCTCAACCTGATGCAAGAGGCGATGTCCCAGTATCAACTGGTTGTGGGTAGTCTGGAGCGAGATGGGCGTCACGGGGATGGTCTCGCGCTCTTGCGGAGAATGGTCGAGCTCAGCCCAGACAACGAACCGAACCACCTCCGACTCGCAGAAGCTCTCGCGCGGGACTGCGAGAATGAAGACGCCGTCGTCGAGTTCCGTTTTGTCCTGGATAAAATGAAGAGTAAGGGGCGAATGGTTGACTTCGCCAAGGTCGCGGAGCGACTCCTATACCTCTATCCCGAGCAAACGGAGGTTGCCCATCAGCTATCCGAAGTCTACCTCCACGCGAACAACGTCGCACGGGCTCTTCACTGGCTGCAGCTACTCTTTAAGGCAAATGAGACCGACACCAAGACTCTTGAGCTGCTGGCACGCGCCTTCGTGGCCATCGGTAAGAATGAGCGGGCCGTCCAGGTATTCCGAGAGCTGACACGGCTGTACGAATTGAGCGGGAACAGCACCCGGCGGATGAGATGTTTTGAGAAGATCCTCGCTCTCAACCCAGATGACGAGCAGGCTCGCTCACACCTCGGAGAGCAGGGTAACGGCCCCGACCAAGGCCAGTCGATCATCGGTCAATCGAGTATCATGGGAACCGACCTGGGCTTTGAAGCGAACCTCTCTACGGAGGAGCGCCTCAAACTCTGTCTGAGCGATGTGGAGCTGCTCGTAAAGTATGGCTTGATAGACCATGCACGTCAGCGCCTCGACGTCGTCTTCGGAATGGACTCGTCGAACATCAGAGGCCACGAACAACTGAGAGACCTAGCGCTCTTGGAGAACAAGATAGAAGAGGCGGTAAAGATCCTCATTCGTCTGGCGGCCCTGACTCAGCAAGAGCATCCCAATCAGGCCCGCTCGTACCTACAAGAAGCTGGCTCGCACCAGCCCGACCATCCACAGGTGAGGGAGCTGCTCGCGGCCTTAGGTAACCGAAGAGGCGACGCCGTCGAGCCCCCTTCGGAGGCCAGCGTACCGGCGCCTAAACAGACCCCGCCCGTTGGTTCAGTCTCCATGGACGAATCTGGTGAGTTCGATCTGAGCCTGGATCTCGATCTCGGTGATCTCGGTGAGCTGGACTTGGAGCTGGACGACTTCGGAGATCTCTCCACAGACGCGAGCGAATTTGAGCTGTCCCTTGACGGTTTCGACATGGAAGATCTCGGATTCGAAGTGAGCGAGGACTCCCTCGAACACGTAGACGCGGGTGATGAGTTTGCTGACCTATTGGCAGACGATGGAGAGAAAACTATCGACAGCGCCCTAGGTGGAGTCACCTCTCCGCCCATGGTGATCGCTCCTCCCGCACCTCAATCATCTAGAGCCTCTCAAGACGCGAGCACGGATGTTGGGCTTTCAGAGGCCCTCTTGGACGCGACAATGGAGGGGGAGATGATCGACATCTCCGCGGACTTCACCTCTGAGCATGCGGCGCTCAACTTATCGGATTTCGACGATGTCGACCTTGAGCAAGCTGCGAGAGACGCCGTAGCGAACATCGAAGAAGATGATGACGATGACGATTTTGGTGGCCTGCTCGTAGATGATGGGGTTGATGGCTAAATCGAAACAGGCCGAGATTCTTTTGAAGAGGACGCTTCAGGGCGTCCTTTTTTTATGTTCTACACCATAGGCCTCGGTGTTCATGGCCGTATGTAGCTGCCTTAGACATAAAAAAGAGAGCCGTCGGATGACGGCCCTCTTGGAGCGGGAAACGGGATTTGAACCCGCGACCTTCAGCTTGGGAAGCTGACACTCTACCACTGAGTTATTCCCGCGCAGGCCTGTGGATCTAACGAGTCGGTACAGGGTTGTCAATCTTTACGCATCCACCGCTGTATCTTCCTTCATCTCCGCGATACCGTAGACAATGAACGCTACGAAACCGATGGAGTGTGGATGAAGCAGCTGCTGGAATCGGTACCTTCTCTCGTCACCCTGTCGGTGACGGTCTGCTTTGTCATCTTCCATTATTTCTTTCGATCTGAATCCATCAAGCACATGTTCCGTGGCGGTGTTCCCATAGAGGTTCAACGCCTCTCGACCTACGGCCAGCGCGTCGCCGGATTCTTTAGCCTTGGTGTTGTCCCTGGGATTATCGCGTGGTGCCTCGGATTGAGCGTCAGCGAGTTAGGCCTTGGGTGTGGAGCCCTGGATGTCTCCGGTGGTCTCGTCTTAGCGGTCTTGGTCATCGTTCTCCCTGTACTCAAGATACAAAGCCGTCTACCCAAAGCCCTAGAAGAATATCCGGAGATCAGGGCCCTCAACTGGACCATCCGCGACCATCTACTTAATGGAGCGACCTGGTGTCTGTATCTTGTCTCCTATGAGTTTTTCTTCCGCGGGTTCTTGCTCTTCACCCTGTACAGCGCTTTTGGATTATGGCCAGCGATCTGTCTCTCTACAGTCGCCTACGTCTTCGCCCATCTGGATAAGCCGGCCAGCGAGACCATCGGATCGATCCCTATCGGGCTGCTCTTCGGCTGGGTGGCTCTCACCTCTGGCACAATCTGGGGACCGGTGATTGCACACTGCATCATCGCCATCGCAAACGATCTCTTCTGTTACCAACGACGCTCTAGCTGATCCAGGTCCAGGCCTCGGTTCAAGATGATGGCCGATTCAGCTGGTCCATGGCTCATGGCTGGATGCCCGACATGGTTGCAGCCAACACAGAACAGTCCAATTTAGCTAATCTCTGCTGCCACAATGTTTTTTTCGTTCCGCCAAGCTTCTGACGGTCGATCGACTCTCTATTGACGAAATTGACGCCTATTCTCCGAAAACGGCTATTATTCAGGCTTTACGGCCATTTGGCACGGCGGTTGCTCATAAGAAGGGTGAGCCATGAAATTGAGGCTCCACATGGAAGGGGGCGCTTATGCGTTACGAAAACACAGTGCAATGGGCCATCGCAGCACAGCTTGGTGAAGTCTATCGAGGATGCGCAAACGCGACATCCGTCGATGAGCTCATCGCAAAGCTACAGGGTCCGCTGTCCACTTGGCTCGGGATCGATGTGGTCACCCTCGCCTTGGCGGAGAGACCCGCTGTCATCGTCTCTTCTGTAAGCCCGATCACTCCCGAGTTCAGCGAGCGTATCCAGGCACATGGCGCCCGCTGTATTGAAGGAAAGGGAAAGACCGCTCGCTCAGCGGGCGACATCACTATTCAGCAAGTCGGAACTGTCTCCGAGGTTGATGCTATCGACTCAGATACAAGCATCTTGTGGACCGGCGCTCTGGAGTCGTCGGGGCGCTTGATCGCCGTCGTCACCTTCTATCGCAGTGAGTCACATCAGATCTCTCCTCTGGAGTTGACGGCTCTTCGCCAGATTCGGTCTCTCATATCAGACACCCTCATCCGCATACTCGAGACTGAGGCGTTCGCTACGGGCGTAGAGATCGAGACGACGGCGGACAGCGAGGCTCCCTCTGACATCGTTGTCATTGGGATTAAGGATGCCGCGCTCGTGTCCCAGGCCTTTGGCGCTGACCGTGTTCGCAACATCCAAAACGAGATGATCGCTCGACTCTCTATCACCCAGCCTGAGGCCTTCCTCATCGCTCGGCTGGGATTCGATCGGATCATCATTATTAACCATCCAGGCACAGGCATGACCATCGACAAATGGACGCGTGAGTGCGTGAAGTCATGCACCGAGATCGAGGTCGCGCCCGGCGTGTCTCTCGAGATCAGCGTTGAGGTTGGCGAAGTGGAGGGTAACGACCCCTCAAACACAGCGTCGACAAATAAGAAGATTCAGGAAATTGAGACACCCACGGACATCGGCCTCGATGTCCTGGCGGGCTAGGCACCCCCCAGAACCAGCTCCGCCATCATCGGACCGTCTACAGCACAATACCTGGTGCTGTCGCCCCCCAAACCGCATTGGTCCGATGAGAGAGCCCCCGGGAAACCGGGGGCTTTCACCTTTTTAAGGTACGAAATCCTCTCCCTGTCGCCAGAGCTTAGCCCCAAGCTGACTCGCCCGCTGAACGGGACTCGAGAGGGTCTCCCCCAATAACTCTCTATCTCCCAATACCGTGACCCTCTGACTCGCGCGGGTCACGCCGGTATAGATTAACTCGCGCGTCAGGATAGATGAGCGCTCGGTTTGATTAGGTAAGACGACCATGACATGACCAAACTGTGATCCCTGTGACTTGTGTATTGTCATCGCGAACACCGTGTCATGCTCCGGTAATCGACTGACTGGTAAATACTCAACGAGGTTCTGTTCACAGTGCTCACGCGGGTCCAGTGGGTAGCCGCGCTGAGTCACCTTGTCCTCAGATGGCAGGCTGTCTTGACCTGGAAACGCGACGAAGAGGCGTTGATTACCCTCATGGTCAGGCCTAGAGACGACGACACCTATGTCTCCATTAAAGCGTCCGACAGAGTAATCATTGCGCGTCACCATGATGGGCTTCCCTGGCCAAAACTCCTCCGATGGCTCCAGAGAGAGCTCATCTATTGGGTGGGTCGCGAGTAAGCGGGTCACCCTCTCGTTCATTCCGGCGACCCCCATCCGACCACGTCGAAACGCACACAGGATCCGAAACGCGTCGAAACGCTCCAAGAGCCGACGATGATAGACCTCCTCACTCGGAAACTCCTCCGGATGGTCCCACCATCTGTGCTTGAGTAACTCAAGATACGGCCGATATTCGGATCTGATGATGTCGTTGATCGCCGCCGGAGGCCCCTTCGGCCCATATCCAATCAGCTGGGTGTCGCTCGACCGACTATCGCTCAGTGCGTCCAAGGCTGTCCCTTTGTCGAAAGGTTGAGCGACACAAGCGTCTGCGAACCGTTTAATTCCGCTGTCTGCGCTAAAACGATACGTCTGGTTAAACTGGACAACTCGGTCGTCCATGCCAGGAGACCGCCACTCCAAGAGAGCTGAATCAGCTGGTCCCTGTAGACTCTTCAAACCCGCGACCTCTGGGAGTGATTCGGCGAGTTCGCGCGATAGTCGAATGGTCTGCGCCGTCGTGGGTCCGCAGAGGTCGGCTAAGACCGTACCTGCCTCGACACTCGCCAGTTGATCTCGGTCACCCAAGAGGATCAAACGAATCGGGCGGTCTGGCCGGTCGGCGACAGCGTCTACAAGCTTAGCCATCATTCGAAAGTCAACCATGGAGACCTCATCCACGATGATGACATCGAACGGAAGCGGAGCGCCTTGGTGATGCCGAAATCGAGACGAGTTGTCCGGGCGAACCCCGAGGAGTCGATGCAATGTGCTGGCCTGAATCTCCGCGACAAAGGTCGCGATCTCTTCAGCGATCTCCTCAGAAAGAAACCTCGCAAGAGCAGGAATAAACTCTTGGGCTATGCCATCGAGGAGCGACTCACGAATCCGAACAGCCGCCTTTCCTGTCGGAGCGGCGAGAGCGATCTGTAGAGGGCGGTCGATCCCACAACGCTGGTGCTCAAGAAAGAGGAGCGCGATGAGGTTCCGCACCGTCCAGGTCTTCCCCATCCCCGGACCGCCGGTGATGACAGTCAGTCGGTTCCGGAGCGCCATCGCCGCTGCTAATCGCTGTCTATTGAGGATGGTAGCGTCCTCAGCGACCTCGCCAGGTGGCTGGAATAGGATGTCCAGGCCTGCGCAAACGTCCTCTGACCAATTGACACATTCGATGGGCGCCCAGGACTCAATTCGCGCGAGAATGCGCTCTTGGTAACGCCAGGAGCGATCGATATATAGCCAAGATCCGTCGAGGACAAATGGGGTCGTCGACGGATCCGTCGGTCCACGCACGAGCTCGATCAGCGTCCTCAACTGAGAAATCCACCGGCCGCGATCCTGAGGAAGGATGGGCAAAGTATCTCCCAACTCATAGGCCACGCCACCCAGGAGCTCTGCTCCCGTGATCGTCGCCAGGTCAACGCAGACATGGGCGTGGGTCGGGGCGCGTACCGCCAGAGCCATCGCCAGCGCCAGGTCTGCGCTCATTTCGGCGCCTCGCTTCTCGATACGTGGCCACGCGCGATGAATCAATCTGGCGACGACGTGCACCTCGGTCGAACCGAACACCCCGGCAGCATAATAGGCCTCGAGATGACGCTCTATCGCGTTGAAGAGCGGAGGGTCGTTGGCGCTCCGAGGCACGAAGAGCGGGGCCATTGTCCGAATCATACCCGCAGCTCCGATGACAGAGGTTTGAGCGCGCTGTCTAGGCCGTCGATCAGTTCGCGGCTCGGCCTGTGGAAAAACACACCGAAGCGCTCGTGATCGGGAGAGACAGGGGTGCTGGGACCCAGCATGCCGCGAACAAAGAGATACAGCGCACCGCCAAAGTGCTCCTCGAAGCTATAGTTCGGTATCCGATGTCGCAGGAACCTCTGCAGCGCGACGCTATAAAGATGGTACTGGAGAATATAGTGATGATACGCCATCTCATCGCTCATCCAAGCGTGGTTAAAGCGCTGCACTACAGGGTTTTCATCTCGCTTCAGGTTCAGTCCATTGCTCTTGTAGTCCACGACGAAAAATCGGGGTTCACCGCTCGCACCATCGACGGAGAAGACAAGATCGATGCTCCCTTTGAGGAAGCCCGCGAAGGACTCGTACCTAAGCTCACTCAAGCTGTCGACATACGCCTCGGTGATGGGACCGTCGCCGATCGATCTGCGAAACACCTCGATGAGCTCGCTACGCCTCGCCAGCGAAGACACTCCATTATCGCGACGGTAGTCCACACCGCCCGCGATGGGCAGCAGGAAATCAAGCTCATCCAAGCGCCGAGAGCGTGCTACGTCGGCCAAGCGAACCCCACGTAACTCCGTACACGCGTCTATGGGCGTGAGGAGCGCGTTGGTCACCCCACGTGTGACCTCATCAGCCAGCGCCTCAGCGGAGAGGCCATACTGTCGCAATTGCTGAGTCACTACATCTCGGATGTCTGATTGGCTCGCCTGTGACTCGGGTTCCAAGAAATCGATGTGCTCAAAGATCGCGTGGAGGCAGCTGCCCGGCTCGGTTCCACCAGGGAAGTTAGCGAGGGTGATCTTCGGACCAACCCAAGGGATAAGACACTCAGGGATCGGCCGGGTTAGATGGCTCATGATCGAGCTCTCCACCTCTCCCCTGTCCGTCACATCCTCTTCTTCAGGTGCTGAGATGTGCGTTCCACCATGAAGGTCCCGAGTCAAACTAGAGTAGCTCACTCGCGACCACTCTGGCTCGAAGCGAAACCTCCGTGGACGCCTGGCCTTGAGCGCGACGGGGTCAGCGCTCGGACCCAAGTCCGCCTCAACATCGAGAACGCTCCGCTCACAGCGGGTCACGGCTATCCGACCAGCTGAAGCGCTGGCGATTTGAACTAGGTCCTCCGCCAACTCAGGGGATGAGGGCAGGCCATGCTTGTCACCGGGATTGCGAGCCTGGGAGAGGCTGATGCGACTCAGAGTCGCTTCCTGGTCGTCCACAGTCCCCGCGTGCAGCAGTGGCCCCAAGCCTGAGACCATAAGGAAGCTCGTGTGGCCCGAATAAATCACGAGCCGATGCTTGGCTCGAGTGAGCGCAACATAGGTTAGCCGGAGGCTCTCACGATGTTCTTCAAGCTGCTTACGACGCCAGTTCTCTAAGACGCCACCGTCAGCCTCGGCTCCAGCGCCCATATCTAAGGATCTCAGATCAAAGATTCGGGCGGTACATTCGTCGCTCTTCGGTGCTCTAAAGGGCTCTCTTGGCTTCGATTTCGGCTCAAATCCAACCCCAAGAAATGGCGCAAAGACGACTGCGAACTGCAGGCCCTTGCTCTTATGTACGGTCATGATCCTGACTGATGCGTCATCTCGTTCAAGGCGGATCTTATTGGCCTCGTTATCTCCATCTTCTCGCTCTGGGGCGTTCATCCAACGGATCAGCCCGGGTAACCTCAGGCCATCCTCAGCCTCGGCCTCACCGATGAGGTCCACCATGTGAAGCAGATCCGTCATGTCGCGGTCGCCGTCCCTAGAGCGAAGTACGCGCGCCGTTATGCCAGCGCTAGACATCGCCGCTCTGAAGGTTCGGAAGAAACCATACGCGTCTAAATGCTGACGCCAGGTCTTTATTTGGTTCCGCCACCCATCCCATCTTGCCTGCACAGAGACGTCACTCTCGATGCCCAATAACTCCTGCGCCGTCCAACCAAAGAGAGGGGACGCTGCACATCGCCTCGCGGCGCTCTGTGACGAAGGCTCGCTCAAAGCTCCAAGCCACTGCCTGATACTCTCGGCCAAAGGAGACATGAAGACGGAGCGTTTGGCTGTTACCGCGGCCGGTATTCCCCGCTTGACCAGCTCAGCTTGAACTTGACTTCCCTGCTTGTGCGAGCGCACTAAAACCGCGATATCGCTTGCCTCAAGCGGGCGGCCCTTCAGCATCGTGCCCGCGTTGAGCAGCTGGGTAATGTCCGCCGCTGTATACGCGGCGATAAGCTCTTCGGAGGCGCCCTTACCTAGGGGCGTCTCGTTCGTCGACAAGCCAGCCGACAGCCCGTCAAAATAACGTATTTGAATCGGAGCCTTCATCTCAGATGAGGCGCTGCTGTCCACAATGAGCTGAGGCTTCCAGGGTTTGCCCGAGGATGGAGCTTGGACCGCCACATACTGAATCGCTGGATCAGAGAAGTAATCCGGTGAGCGAGCCCCCACACCAAAGAGGGTGTTCAGTCCATCTAAGAGCGGCGGATCAGAGCGGTAGTTGAAGGTCAGTGGCCATTCATAATCGAACTGCTGACACGCCTCTCCATACACTCGAATAT
>CALELH010000694.1 GCA_937902595.1 uncultured Myxococcales bacterium | reverse complement strand
TTCGTATCGCTTCGTGACCAATGACGTAACGGTCTCAGCGAGGTTTAGCTTGCTGAGGCTTAGGTGGCCGTGGTCATCGCGAGTGATCCCTTCAAGAGTGCTTGGAGGCAGCAGCTCCGCGAGCCCTTCGGCGAGGACGACTGTACCGTGGGCCTTTCCGTCTCGGTCCTCGCAGGTCGTGACCAGGTCTGCGATGCGGTCTGCGAGCAGATTGAGGTCGAGCCCCTTTACGCCTTCTGGATCAACCGACATGAGGCTGTCGTCAATGTCTTCTACGGCTAAGACAAGGTTCGCCTGACCTGCGATGGCGACTCCATAGGGGAGCCAGCCTGCTTTACGACCCATCGTCTCTACAATAAACCAAGAGCTGGTCGCGCTCGCGTCAGCTTGCATGTTGAGGAGCTCTTTAGCCATGAAGTCCACGGCGGTGAAGAAGCCAAAGGTGAAATCGATGCCGCGATAGTCGTTATCGATCGTCTTAGGTAGGTGAACGACTTTAACCCGCGGGACGTCAGCAGGCAGGCGCCGCTGATATTCATAGAGCAAGTTTGCCGTCTTCAGCGTGTCGTCACCGCCGATGGATATAAGCGCATCGATGTTCAGATCGGACAGCGCAGTGTAGACGTTATGAAGCCTCGTTGTCTTCGTCTCATCGTCCAAGTCTGCTGGGCATGTCAAACCCTTACCCGGGTTTGTTCGGGCGGTGCCGATGCAGATGCCTCGCTCGTTACGCATCCCTCTCATATCTTGCTTCTTGAACATGCGGTAGTGCGTGTCTGGCAGGAGCCGATGTGAGATTGGGTGATAGTCGACCAGGTTGGAGTATCCATGGAAGAATCCCACGACCTCGCAGTCATCTTCTAGGAAGGAGATGGCCGCTGCTGAGATCACGGCGTTCGCCGCGGGCGCGGGTCCACCGGAGAAGATGATCCCTACGCGCTTAATGTCTTTGTTCATTTGGTTGAATGCCAAGGAGTTGATTGTGGGACCCGGTATACCAGTGTCCGCCCTCAACGGGAATCGATAAGAGAGGCATGCGTCAAACTCCGCGTTGTTTTATCGTACTTCGCTTCTCTTTCCTCTATGATCTCATCCGGGTAGCGTGTTTCGGACTCTAGATTTACCCCTGTGATACAGGGCCTTTTACGGGACTCAAACTGCCATGAGATTTGATCTTCGCATCGCTACGGACTGTGGCACGACCACGTGCTCCAATGGTTTGGTGGTCTCTCATCTGCAGGGCCCGCCGGATCTTGAGTTGGTCGGCTCCTCAATTTGGCCTGGATCCGTGTGCGCCCATGCGCGCATTAGAGCTGCGCTCGGTCGCTATGGGAGAGCCACACAACCTCAAGAGTTGGCTGCTTTACCTGCTCTCGATTCGCCCGCCCTAAAGAGATTTGATGAGTTGTTAACCTTGGAGCTGATTCGGGCTCTAGGACGACTCTATGTCGCCGAGGCTCTCCTGGCAGGAACGACAACCATCATCGATCTACATGAATCCCCTCGCTGCATTAGCGGGTCTCTGGACGCCATCGCCGGGGCGTGTCGGGAGCTTGGAGCGCGGGCGGTCTTGTCTTACGGTGCCAGCGAAGGAAGTGGTCGGGCAGAAGGCCAATTTGGCCTCGCTGAGTGCGAGCGATTTATC
>CALELH010000693.1 GCA_937902595.1 uncultured Myxococcales bacterium | reverse complement strand
TGCCGCCGGCACCGCCTATACCGCTCATGCCGCCGGCACCGCCTATACCGCCCATGCCGCCGGCGCCGCCCTCGTCTACCCCGTCGCTGTCCTCCGCGCAGCCAGCGAAAACGACCAGAGAGGTCGTTAAGATGAAGACAACAATGGACCTGAAGAACATGAAGCTACTCCTCTGTGGATACGTTCACGACAGTTTGGGACATGGATCATCTAGCATCTCTAGGACGACTCTCTGTCCACGAACTGTAATGTGAAATCGCAGCAGTCATCACCACCCGCGATGGTGCTGGGCCGGATCAGCTCAACAGACGGCTCCACCTCGCTAAAATAGGAGGCGTCGACCGCGCAGAAGACAGGTGTCAGTTCGGGAACTCCAACCAGAGAGCAGAGACGGACAAAGCGACATGCAGAGACCGTAAAGCGGACACTCGATGAGCCAGCGTCTTGAATCTGGTAGATGGTGTTAGGGAAACGGCCTATCCGCTCGTCCAAAAGTGCTCGACGTGCGTCCGCGTCTAAACCTTCGAAGAGCTCCCTACTGATAGAGCCAATGGTCTCTCTGAGGAAGACGTGCGCGCCCGCTTCGACGACCTCTCCAACGAGCCTCATCGCCTCTGGACGCTCCAGCTCTTCGCATAACAACCGATACAGAACGACCGCCGGCGCGATTTGCTCGCGGCTCTCTATGTCCTTCTGTCCTTCAGCGGGGGGAAGGTCTTGAAACGGCTCTCCTCCCTCGACACGCTTGCGAAGCGCCAAACCGAGCCGTATCGCTCTCCACCATCCTAGGCGGCGTCGCAGCGCCCCAAAGCTCGCCCATTCCATGGGATCGATACCCAACATCCAAGTCGTCTCCAATATCTTCCGATATATCAGTGTCCTGTATCCTTATTTCCCTTTCAACCACGGCGCGTTACGGTGTCGATAGATTCGGGAAGTCTGAGGAGCAAAGCGCCATGAAATACAAACTGATCTTGACGCTCCACTGGATCATCATCGTGAACTTCCTTTTTGAGATCGCCTACGCCGCATACATGGTGTTCTCAGTCCTCAAACCACCCTCGGGTGGGGGTCCCCTGATGCATCGGGCCCTGGAGATCCCCCACGAACTCATGGTCACGCGCAGGCTGTATGCGACTGAGTGTTGGATCGCCATCGCAGGCCTCGCCATCTATCTGGCGATCACGGAGATCGGGCCCGCCTTGATGGACGCCCGAGCCAAGAAGGCCCATGAGTGACGACCTCCAGATCAACGCGTGGCTAAGGATCCCGGGGTCTGAGATTAGCTTCGTCGCAAGCCGAGCCTCCGGTTCCGGTGGCCAGCACGTGAACAAGACGAGCAGCCGCGTCACCCTAAGATGGGACGTGAGCAGCTCGTCAGCGCTCGCACCGCTGATCAAGAAGCGTATCATGGAGAAGCTCGCGAATCGGATCGACGGAGCGGGTCTTCTCCAGCTGCACGTCGACGCCGCTCGAAGCCAACTCAAGAACCGAGAGACAGCTCGAGTTCGGTTGAGGGACTTAGTTCTAAAGGCGCTTGAGCGACCAAAGCCACGTAAGGCCACTAAACCGAGTAAAGGCGCTAAGAAACGTCGTCTCGAAGAGAAGAAACGAGTCGGCCAAAAGAAGGCTGATCGTCGAAAAAAGTTCGATTGATCACAGCGTAGTTACCCACCGCTCGCGGATCAGCGCCCCATGCCCTGGGACCCTCTAGTCACGCCTCCCCCTCTGACCGCGAACCGCCGCTGTAATTTGCTGGCGACCATCGCGCTCTCGCCCTCAAGTTAACTTTGCCATTTTCCATGTCCCATGGCGTCTTTCTGTGCCAAACATTTGAGTCTCTACAAGGATAAATGGAGCCCGTTTCGACATGGTGAAGACATCCACCCTAACTATTCAGACCGAGGGCCGAGAGCTTCGACCAATCACTCAACACATTCAGCGACTCGTCAACGAATCCGATCTCCACCAGGGCCTATGTAACGTATTCGTGCATCACACCAGCGCGTCTCTCGTCATCAGCGAGAACGCCGATCCTACGGTGTGCCAAGATCTTCAGCGATTCATGGCTCGATTGGTGACCGACGGAGACCCCGACTACGCCCACCGATACGAAGGTCCCGACGACATGTCTGCTCACATTCGCAGCGTATTGACGCAGACCAGCATCTCAGTGCCGATATCAGGGGGTCGACTCGCGCTCGGCACATGGCAGGGGATCTGGCTTTGGGAACATCGCACGAGCCCCCACAGTCGACGGATCACCGTGACGCTGATCGGCTAGAGTATCTTTGAGAGTTCGTCGATCTCTGACCGCAAGGCGTCCCGCTCTCGCTTAAGCGCCGCTTGAAGTCGCTTTCTAAGGGGCAGTCTCACCAAATACGAAGCCTGTCTGACGGCCTCGGAGCGACGTTCCCAGAAATGATGAAAATATAGACCTGCGAAGGGCGAAACCGCGCCGATGATGCTCGCCCAAACGCCACCTACCTCTAGCCACAAGAAGACGACGATCGCCACTTGCCAAACTGTGAAGAAGAGCATAGAGGCGAGAACCTTTATGCTCGCCACAACGTCAGCGTCGGGGCGCTTCATCCTCGCGACCAAATTCACTAATTGGTAGGGCAAAAAATAGAGAGCGGCCCCTAAGAACGCGATGGGTGCGCCGACCAAGAGCGCGACTATATTTCGACAGACAAAGATGGTGGTTGGACCTAAGCGCCACCTCAAATCTAGGTCCTCGATGTCGATCCCTAGTCGCTCTAAAGCGTCCGCGAAGGCGATCAGACGATCCCTGAGACTCGCGACGAGTTGCGGACTACGCTGAAGAAACGTCCTCTCTGCGTCGGCCATCACTTTTAGCCGAACAACCGGGTCATTTTCGTCGGTCCAGATCCGACCTGCCAGCTCCAATAACCGTAGGTCTTCCCAGCCGTTTAAGTTGACCGTGACGGATCGTATTCCCTCGTCTATGAGCTCCGTGAGGAGTCGGGCGGCCTCCCGTGGATCACTCATGTAGGTGTCTGCTAACTCTGGCCCGATGGAGATCGGGTCGCCGATCCATGTCGCGGCGTCACTGCGAAAACGCCCCTTCTCTCGAAGGTGTAGACCGATTGGAACGATTTGGACGTTGAGGTCAAAGGACCGAGCCGCCTCAGCCGTAAGCGCCATCCGCGCAGCCCCTGTCTTGAGCGGCTGGAGTGCCGGCTCATCATGGCTGATACCCTCAGGGAACAAACAGATCAACTCGCCCTGTAGCATTGACTCCGTGACAGCACGAAAGGTCTCCAGATTGTCCGCTGTGTTCGCTCCGTCGGATGCTCGATATACAGGGAGCGCTTTTACGCTGCGTAGGAGCCAGCCGATCACAGGCATCCTAAACAACGGCTCTTTTGCCAAAAATCGAACGGGCCGATCCGTCGACGCCATGACCATGATGGGGTCGATCAGACCATTGGGATGATTCGCGACGAGGATAACTGGTCCGGTGTCTGGAATGTCACCGCCCAGAGCGCGGCCTCTATAGAAGAGATCTACAGCTAAACAAAACAGCCGCCGGATAAGGCGATACATGCAGAGTTATTTTTCTTCGCGTCGACCGAAATCCAAGGCCGCGGGGTTACCTGCATCGTCATTCACAGGCGGCGGGTTTCGGAAACTCATGTACGCTGCCTGCCCAAGAGCCCACGCGGCTGCAACCACGATCGCCGTGTACGTATCTTTCCAAACACCGATCCCGATACAAACGAGCAAGCCGATCACCGCCAAGATAACTCCGGCGCGCGTCATCTCTCTCTTCTCTTCAGCGAGGACCTCATCGGACCCCTCTTCGCCAGGTAGAGGCTTGCCAATACAGCAATGCTTGTATTTCTTACCGCTCCCACAAGGACATAGCGCATTACGTGAAATCTTCATCGTCTTCTCCAGATTCGCACTGCCTTGCGCGCCGACACCTGACCTTTCAGATCGCTATCACGCACAAAAGTTGGGGAACCCTAGCACGAGTCATTCACAATACTGAGTGGTTTTTTGTACGTTTTCAGCGCTCTAGATGTGGCTCAATTGCTGATCTACTCTCGGTCTAATCCAATTAAACCTCATTGCGATGAGATTGGTGCCTTGACCCCTGGTACCGACCGGGCAGAATAGAAGCGTGGATCTCGATTGTGAAAAATGCGGTGTGACCAATCAGGGCGTTGAGGTGTGCGCTCGACAGGAGATGCTGGGCTTTAGTTGCGACACCTGCGGTCACTTCACCACCATCGGGCCGAAGCCCATGAGGCGAAGCGAGTCTCCTAGCGCTCTCGACTCCCCCCGTGAACCAGCGGAGACCTCGTCTGTCCCCGAGGCCTTAGAGTCAGCGACAACCGTCGAGTGTCCCAAGTGTCAGAGGGTGCAGCCCAGGGGCGAACCAGCCTGTCATCGATGTGGACTCAGCTTCGCCTATGCCGCGACCGGCCGCGCTCAGTTGCCACCGGATCCCCTGGCCGGACATCCGGACGAGGATCAGATCCGGGCGCGCTGGGAGATGCTGCGTCATCAGGTAGGGGACAAAGAAGGCCATGAGGCCTTTATCCAAACCTGCACCCAGCTCGGGCTGCTCAACTTCGCTGGCCAGTCCTATCGCCACTTGATGGACGAACACCCCGACGACGAGCGAATCGCCGAGTATCGGCAGCGAGTGATTGGAGCGGCGATGGCTCGAGCGGGCCGCCTCGAAGCGAAAGTTCAGACCTACTTCAGCCAGCGGAGTCGAAGTCTTCTCATCCTTTGCTTCGGAGCGCTCATACTGCTCGGCTTCGCGATTGGATATTATCTTATAAGTCGGTCGCAAACCGCTTGGCAGTTCAACGGTTAAGTCATTGGCTCATCTAGATCAAAGACACAGAGAGTTAACACTAAAGGTGGTGTACTACGGCCCTAGCTTGGGTGGTAAGACCACAAACCTTCGCGCTCTTCGAGGCCTTGCTCCTGATGGCACCGTTGGTCGATTAATGAACCTGGAGACTCAGGACGAACATGCGCTCTTCTTTAACCTTCTGCCGATGCGTCTATTCACCGAGACGGGAGTCGTGATTAAGGTCAAGGCGGTCACCGTGCCTAGCCAACCTATTCACAAAAGCACCCGAAGGATCATTCTGAAGGGGGCTGACGGGATTATCTTTGTCGCTAGCAGTCAGCGAGACTCCATCGAAGAGAATAAGGGGAGCTTTCGTGACCTCCGAGAGAACTTACGTCAGGTCGGGATCGCTCACGACATCCCTCTCGTAATTCAATTCAATAAGCAGGACCTCCCGTTTGTGCGTACCGCAGAGGAGGTCGCGCTCTTTGGTTCTAAGGTCCCGAGTCCCGTCATCGCCGCCGCAGCCTTGAATGGGGTCGGCGTTCTAGAGACCCTCAAGGTTCTGCTTCGCCTCATCTGGCCTCGGCTGGAGGATCAGCTCAGCGTGTCTAGTACGCTGGGTCTGGATCGTGAATCATTCGAAGCTTCTCTCTTCACTGGTTGGCCAGAACCGCGAGAAGGGGTTGGGAGCATCACATGACGATCTTGATGGAGAAGACACCTCGCTTAGGTGAGCTCATGGAGCCTGCGCTCCTCGCCGAGTTGTGTAAGAGATTTGTCGAGGTCAACGGGGTCGGCCTCAGAGTTTTTGACCTCGATGGTGCTCAGCTCGCTCATCGCGACTACTCACCGGAGCTATGGGGCTACTTGTTCAAGGACAGCTCTACGAAGAAAAAACTCACTCAGTTTGTGAACACCCTGAAGCATGACGACTCTCACAGAGATGGCGTCCACGTGCATGCGGAGCCGATCACTCACACTCACTTCGCGGTCTTCCCGCTCACCTACGAGTTCGACCTCATCGGACGCCTCGTCGTCGGCCCGTACCGTGGAGCCGGTGTTCAAGAGCCACCAAAAGGCTACGGTTCTCTAGACCCTCAGCTCTTGGCCAAACATACCAGCGCGCTGTCAATGTGGTCTATCGAGGCGCTAGACAGACAAGTGAGTCTGCTCCAGAAGAGCGTCGAGATCACCTGCCACGCTGGATATCGGGTGCTCCTAACGAGCCAGATCCACATCGACTCCATCAATGAGGCCGCGAACCAACTCGCGAGCGCCAACTCAGAGCTGGCCGAGAGCAACGAAGCCCTCAGGGCAAATCTAAAGCGACAACGAGAGTTGGACACACTCAAGAGTAACTTCCTGGCGACGGTCAGCCATGAGCTCCGCACTCCCCTGACCTCGGTCATCGGATATAGCGAGATGCTTCTGGGTGGCCTCGCGGGAGAGATGAACGGCGAACAGCAAGAATACGTCGACACGATTATGGGTCGAGCGAACGCGCTCCTTGGCCTCATCGACACCATCCTCGACATCTCACGTATTCAGCGCGGTGGCGTGTCTCTGAATCTGGATTACACCGACGTCAACACGGTCATCGAGGGAGCTATCGCGAGCGTCACCCCCCAAGCTGTAAAACGAGAGATCCATCTATTGACTCAGATGGAGCCAGAGCTACCTGACGTGCAAATAGATGGTCAGAAGGTCGGTCAGGTGCTCGTCAATCTGCTCAACAACGCGATCAAGTTTACTCCAGTCCGTGGACAAGTGACCCTCGGGGCACGTCGATGTACGCTACCAAGCGCCTCACCTTCAGCGGCTCCACGAGCGGGTCTCTTGTTCTCTGTTAGAGACACCGGGGTAGGGATTCCTCCCGCACATCTCAGCCGTATCTTCGACGCCTTCTACCAAGTGGACAACTCGGCCACTCGCCATTACGGTGGAGCAGGGCTAGGGCTCTCTATCGCGAAGAGCTTTGTGGAGGCTCACGGAGGAAGGATCGACGTGCATAGTCGCCAAGGGCAAGGCACCGAATTTTCGTTCATGCTCCCAACGGAACAAGCGCTAAAGATTCAATGATCATGGCTGAACCCGAACCACCGTCGAACGAGGCGGCGCTCATAGAGCTTATCGCCGCCGAGATCAGGACCGCAGGCCTCTCAAGCGACCTCAGCGACGATTGCGCCCACCTCACCGAAGACACGGCCCTCGTAACGACCGATGCGCTGGTT
>CALELH010000692.1 GCA_937902595.1 uncultured Myxococcales bacterium | reverse complement strand
TAGCATGCCAGCCCCGCCACGAGGTGTTTCAGGGTATGTCCGCTGACCAAATCGGTCTGCAGGAAAACCCAAATGTCGGCCAACTCGAGGGCCTTGGCGACCACGTACCAGCCAACAGCGATGAGGTAGTGGCCGTCTAGGTCAAAGCGTCGGGGCGTGGCCCAAAGGATCATTGGAATCGAGACGAGGGGCAGGGCTTGGATCAGGATGTATGGTCGCAGGTCGCCGGTCCCGTTACGCTCGGACCACCACCAGTACCAGACGCTTGCGATTCCCAAGATCAGCAGCACAGGGAACACCCGACGCGCCACAGTGAGGCTGATACGCTCGGCGAGGACGGCAGCGAACAACCCCGTGAAGCCAATCGTCATCGGGAGCCTATCCCAGAGGAGTCGGTCGTTATCTGGGGCCCAGTGGTAATAGCTAGACCCGAGCGCGACGCCGAGGAGCCCAGCGAAGAAGACGAGCCAAATTCCGTTCAGAAATGCCGCTTCAGTGTCAGCGGTTTGGACAACGCGAGTGACGCCAAGGAGACCCACCGCGAGGAAGACTAGATTAGACAAAACATCGAGGGCGTTTGGGATGCCCAGGCACGTACGAGAGTCCGCGAAGGCGTGGTAAGCGCTGTCTTGAGGGATGGCGTCTGTCGCCAGAATAAAGGCGACGGCAGAGAGAGCGAGAGCCCCGCCACCGATATAGAGAGAGGTTCGGAATCTTCTAGATTTTTCGAGAGGTTCGGAGGGAGTAATCATGATGCTGGGCTGTTCGATGGGTCCGAACGCCTGCTACTCCATTGAGTCCGTCATCTCGTCGTCGGGAGATGGGGCGTCGATGGGATCTCGGCCAGCCATCATGAGGGCAGCGTTCTTGATATTCCGATATCCCTCATCCGTGGAGAGGTTCATCTCGATGTCTCCCCACGCGGGGATGAAGATCTCGAGGACTCCCTCAGCATTATAGAAATAGAAGTCATCCTTTACACCCTCGTGCAAGCCCCAAGCATCCACGGCCTCGGTGTCCTGAAAGATGGGGAACCCACAGACCTCGGTGAGGAGCTCGATGGGCGGATTGGTCGCCGCGCGGTCCAGGATGACAAAATGGATGGAGACGTCGTCGGCGGTGAGTTCGTCATGCATCTCTTGCAGCTTCTCCGCCTGGCCCCGACAGAAGCCACAGCCCGCCCACAAGAGCACCACCATCGTTGGCGTTCCATGGAACGTGTCTAAGCTATAGTGCTGTTCGAAGCCGCAGCTCTGGGGCTGAAGGTCCTGAAGAACCCAATTAGGGTGACTCGACTCCAAGTCCTTGGGACCCTCCACGGGCTCACCTTTAGAGGAGGCGCAGGCGTTCATCGCTGGCGTGGCGCCCACGCAGTCCATAGGTGGCTCGGGTACTTCAGGAGAGCATTCAGCAGCCGCAGGCATACCGTCTTGACCTGGGGGCGTCGGGTCTGCGGACTGAAGGGGGACTGTATCGGCTGCGCATCCTAGAAAGGCGAAGATAAGCGCGAGGATAGACAGGGGCGTATATGTATTCTTCATGTGCGGAGCATAGTTACTTTCCGGGTATGAGAGCAACACTCGTGCTCCTGTAGGATGTTTACTATGACCCAACTGATGGCATGGTCACTTGACCGGAGCGTTCCTCCCGTCCTTTACTGGACTCGCTGGGGATTGGAGAGAACCAATGGGACATACATTCTTTAGGGGCGCTTTAGCGCTCGCGCTTGTGTTGATTGCTGGCTGTGACTCGAACAGCGTGAGCGGGACAGCCATGGTAGATATGGGTGGTGCTGGTGGAGCCGGTGGAGCCGGCGGCTCCGGTGCTCTGGAAGACGCGGGCGGCGTTGGTCAAGGAGGCATGCCTATCGGTCGCGGAGGTGATGTGGGCGCGCCATCTCTGCCCCCGGCCTCTGTTGCGGGTCGCGTAGTCAATGAAGAGGGTGAACCTTTAGTTGATCAGCGGATTCTCTGCTGCTCGCATAGTATCTGTTACAGCGGTGCAACGGACACGGATGGGCGCTATCTGATCGGGGATATAGACCCGGCTGATGTCTATAAGATGCAGGCTGCTGACCCAATGCAGATTTACAGTGGCCTTTATTACTACCAAGAGATCATCTCAGGTGAACTCTCGGAGCTGGATCGAGACGTGATTCTGCCGAGACGTCTATCGGAGACAGCCCCCTGGAGTGTTGAAGATGGGGGCAGCGTCACTTTAGCGAATGGTGCGTTGGAGCTTATCGCCGAGGCTGGAACTCTTGAGTTCCCCATCGGGCTAGAAGAAGAGCTGAGCGGGGACCGACTCTCAGGGTCGATCCTACCGCCCTACACCGAAGAGCCTTGGTCTGGACGAATTGAGCAGATTATCGCGTTCACCTTCAACCCTGGCCCGATCTCAGCCGCTCGGCCTGTGCGAATGCGAGTGTCGACTGATGACGTCGGGGCGCCGGGGACTCAATGGAGAATATACAGCATTAACCCGGACACAGCGGCACCCGACGACGTCGGGACCGGAACGGTTGACGCAGACGGCGTCTTGGTCAGCGATGACGAATCGGCGTTGCTGCATATGCTGACCATCATCCTCGTGCCTCTCGACTAGTCCGCCTAGGTTCAGCCTTCAGTCAGTGCCCTTGAGGTTGGCGACGGGGTAGAGGCGATGTGCCAGCCGCGCGATCCCCTCACGCTCAAGCACTGAGATGACAGCGTCCAGATCCTTGTAGACGTGGGCACACTCGTCGAGTGGCGTTCGTCTGGTATTACCGATGATGCCTGTGATCTCTACGCCGCCGAGAGTGCGAGTGACTGTCGCCATCTCTCCGTCGATCTCGTCGTGGAGAGGCGCGAGCTCTCGTCGGGCGTGACCGCGCCCCATGACGCGCCCAGCGCCGTGATTGACGGAGCAACCAGAGCGTCTAGCGCCATCAAGCGGGAAGAGGATAGCGGCCCCCGAGAACATGGAGCCCGGCACCAAGCATGGGTGGCCGGTCGTTTCCCAGGGTGTGCCGACCAGGTCGGGGTGTCCGGCCGGAAAGGCTCGTGTGGCGCCTTTGCGATGAACGAACCCTTTACTCTTGCTGCCGTCTGGGAGCCACAAAGTCTCTTCTTGAACCAGGTTATGAGAGATCTCGTAGTAGACCTCCACGTCGCGATCATAGATGGCTAATGTAGCCTCTTGGACACCACGGACGATGGTGTGGCGATTAGCGACGGCATAGTTCGCGGCGGAGTTGTGGTGGGCCCAATACTGCCGACCCAGCGCTTCGTCAGCGTAAAGCCAAGACTCCTCCCTACGATTCTTGGGGAGGCCACGTAGCTGAGCGCCCTCGTAGAAATAATGATTGGCGGTCTGCCAGCCATACCCTCGAGAACCACAGTGCACCATGATCCAGACATCACCAGAGTCACCATCGACCTGCATCTCAATAAAGTGATTCCCACCGCCGACGCTCCCTAGTTGGGGATGCGCCTTTTTGTAGGCTCTCGCGATTCTTCGGCTGTCGAAATGATCTGAGAGCTGAATGAACTGTCGTTCGCAGACCTCTTCGGGTACATCCAGCGCCTTCGCTCCGTGACGAAAGACCTCTTCTATCAGAGCGTGCTTGATCCGAGGCGCGCCTGGCGGCCGATGATTGCCGAGACCCGTCGCGACCCTAAACTCTACAGCCTCAACCCATCTCCGCCGAGTCTCAGGGGCGGCGACATCGGAGGCGTGCAGGCCCGGCACCTTCATGTAGACGACTCCACAGGAGATGTCGTAGCCGCTGCCTGCTTGAATGATGGTGTCTTCAGTGACGACGACGCCGCCGACCGGTATGCCATAGCCAATATGGGTGTCTGGCATTAGATAGACACCCTTAACCCCGGGATAGAGGGTGGCTGCCATAGCCTGACGCCACAGCGCCTCGTCCGTCTGATTGAACAGGTCTTCATCG
>CALELH010000691.1 GCA_937902595.1 uncultured Myxococcales bacterium | reverse complement strand
GTTTGATTCGAGGTCTCCGCTTAAGGGGCTTGGGTGGCTCCTCTTTGATGACCTCCGGTTTGGCTTTCTCTTCGACGGGCATGGTCGTGATAAAGAGTCGCTCGACAACCTCGGCGTCGTAGAGGTTTGTCGTGGACGGGTCGTAGGCTACGAACGCGCCGAGCAAGAGGATGACATGCAGGACCATCGACAGCGCGTAGGACTTAGATATGGCGGGAACCCTGTGCACGATCTAATGCCTCTCCGGGCGGGAAGTCGATCCAATGAATGGGCGCGATGCTGCCCCCATCATGTCTCCAACGGAGGCGCACCTTAATGATAACAATTTTCAGGATCAATCGAGAAGGACCTTCAAGCGCCTTTACTGATCACCGAGAGTGCTCGCACTCACGCGTCCAGAGAGAGTCCTCTTTGGATCGGTGGACTCATCTGTTTTTCTTTAAGTAGTCCTCGCAGATGATTACTTCGCGTCGGTGCAACTATAGGAGCTTGCGCTGAACTCCCATTGGGTCCGCCCCTCATTCAGTGGGACGACCTTGAGGAGCGTGTGACTGTGCTCTGAGTGAACCGTGCCCCAGAAGGCGACGGGACGATTCTCTGTGGATATGGGGGTCGTGGACCAGAGATTATATTGCTCATCGTCGCTCGCTGTGTTGATCAGCCAATGCTGATATCCAATCTCTTGTCCCTCTGCGTCGAGGACCGCTGCGCCAGTGAACACTTGCTCGTTCATGATAGAGAACACCGCCTTGTCTGGCGCCGCCACGGTCACGGTGTCACGCCATTCAAGCTGGTCGTCTCCATTGGCATCTCGAACCTCAAACAGCGCCTGCGGCTTATTGCCGTCTGTAATTCGAATCGGGGGGCCCGCCGGATGTTTGTTGAGGTAAATTGGATGAAGCTTTAGTTCGTCAGCGCCGCTCTGTTTGAGCTGATCCAGCGGTTCGGGGAACTCCCAGCGGCTCGGCGGCCCGTCGGAGCCTGTCAGCACATTATAGAGCTCGAGGTTGAGGGTGCCGACGCTCGTTCGATAAGCGACCAGGAGCTTGAACCCAGAGTCGTGCCGTTGGCAGGTGTCAGCCCCGCAAGTCGATTGGACCCACTCTCGGTTGATGGAGGCCCATTCAATGCGCTCGACATTAGGCAGACCAAGCTCGGAGAAGCGCCACTGCTGATCCGGCCGGTCGAGGGAGGCGTAGGCCCGAATGAGTCGGTCTGGACAGACGATGATCACCGACTCACCTTCGTCGACACGTCGCAGCCCCTCGGCGGCGAGGATCTCATCACATGCTTCAGGTAAGAGGACAGGCTCGTCTGCGTGTCCCTTTAAGTCTCGAGTCCAGTGGAGCCAGTGAACCGCCCATTGGTTTGGAGATGGATGGTCGGCCGGCGTCTTGGCGACCATGGCTCGCGTTCCCCCGACACCGTTCATATAGGCGACGTCTCCAGCGTAACGGATCGTCGAAGCCGAGCTGTCTCGACCTTCTGGGTTTTCGTAGCAACGTACGGGCTCCAGATCTTGGCAAAGGTGACCATCTTCACATTCGAAGTCGTCACGACAGGGCAATCGTCGCCCGCCATTACATCGCCCGACCATCCCGGTCTGGTTACAGTCCCGGACGTATTCACCCTCGAGACCAGCGTTCACCCATTGTTGCTGATCGGGTCGCTCGTCGATGTCCGTCAGGGTGTACTTGAATCTGTGAGTGCGCCAAAAGCTCCGCCCCTCGGCGTCGGTCTGGCGATGGGACAAGATAAAGGCGTTCCGCCATTCGTTGTCTCCGAGGATGAACTCCTGGATAGGTCCCTCTGTGCTGAAGTCGATCTTCAGCACACCATGGGCGGTCGCGGGACAGCAGATCCCATCATCAACGTAGCCGTCACAATCTTGATCGCGTCCGTCACACACCTCGGGGCTGGGAGAACAGGCAGACCCATCCTCGAAGAGAGAGCCTGTCAGCGCGAAATTGGGCCGCCCCATTGGTAGGTATGAGATCTCCGGACGGCCATAGGATTGAAATCGAAAAATGAGCGCATGCCGGCTCTCTGCGCTCCCATTACACAGCGCGTCGGGCCCATCTAAACAATCATCCTCCGCTGAAGGATCGTCCAGGTCTGAGCAGCAGTCGGCGTCCAGCATACATGGAGCGCCGCCCTCTTCTGGGCCACACGTCCCCTCGCCGGCGCGCTCTGGTAGATCAGAGAAAGAGATGGCGCGCGCGTCGGCCCAAGGCCACTGAGACCAGGTGTCGCGAGACATCCAAATTCCGCTCGGCCCCGAGAGGCTGAGCTGCGCGTGACCGATCCGACCCTGGGGCTGTGGAATGAACCGCGTCCCTATCAAGGGCTTTTGGCCCCGATAGACGCTCATCGCCATCTCTGCGCTGCTGATGGCCTTGCCTACGGACACAAAGTCGATCTCTTTATCTGTGAGTGAGCTTAGAGAGAGGAACTCTTCAGCCCCACGACGTTCTGAGTTCCACAGAATTGAGCGCTGACCATCGGAGACAAGCTCACCCACCCCTTCGTCGCAGGGTAGGGTAC
>CALELH010000690.1 GCA_937902595.1 uncultured Myxococcales bacterium | reverse complement strand
GCAGCTGTTGCAGCCTGTGCACTTATTGAGGTCCACGACCATGGCCCACTGATGACCCTTGCTATAGTCAGCGCCCTTGGCGGGTGGGTCATGTGGCGTCTTGGCTGGTGGGTGGAAGACAACGTAGTTGGTGTCCTCACCGCGTACCTTCTTCTTCGGAACCACCGCTCCATTGGGACCATGCTGGATGATCCCCTCTTGAGCAAAGGTTGGGTCATCCTGATACTCAGCCAAACTCGCCTCACGGACGAGAGCTCGCTCAGGGAAGTCAAAACCAGGCTCCTGGCGCCCAAAACGCTGCAAGCAGGCGATGGGGTACATGCCCCCCTTCTTGCTGATGGTCGCCCCTGTTAAGAGGTTTGGAGACTTCGAGTCACGAATCGGATTGACGTCAAAACCAACAACACCGCGGTCGTGATAGGGAAGATAACTTGCGAAATCTCGCCCCCATCCCAAAGACACAGCCACAGTGTTATCGGCCATACCCGGAACGATCCAAGCTGGCATCTCTACGCTCTTACCGGCGACCTCAACAGAGACCCGGCTGGTCTCGGTCTTTCCAATCTGGCTAGACGGTGGAATGCCCAACGCCTCGGCTGTCTTTGGACTGATGAGCGCAGCGTTATCCCACGCGATCTTGGTGATTGAGTCAGGACACTCAAGGAGCTGCGAGTTGTTCGCGAAGCGCCCGTCGTACAGACGTGCGTCCTCAACGAAGACAAGCTCAAGGTTGTCCTTCGCCGCCTTACCGTCGGCAACCTTGCTCGACAATAAAGCGCCCGCTCCCTGGTGCTGTGGATTACCGGACTGCGGGTAGCTTATCGGCTTAATCGCCTTGCCATCGTGCAGCCACTGACGCCAGCGCGTCGTGAATCCCGTAGCGCCATATACACGCTTCCACATGTTTCGAACGAGCGTATACCCATCGGTGGGTTCATCACCCAGCATACGGGCGAGGAGCTCAATTTCACTCCAGGCGCCATGTAATGGTTCGATAACCGGCTGCTGAATGGCGAGAGTGCCCGTGGAGCCGACCGTGTCACCCCAGGCTTCAAGGAAGTGGGCCCGAGGGATCGTCCAGTCCGCTGACTTCGCCGTCTCATCAGACGTGTCCGACAAGCAGATGACCTGAGTACCACCCTTCTTCGCCTTCGCGAGCGCCGCCGTAAAGGCGACGTTCCCCGGCGCCGAATACGCAGGGTTAGTGTCCAGGACGACTAGGCTCTTCACAGCGCCGGCGTTAAGCGCCGCCGTGAGGGCTTCAATATTTGCCATATCCCCAGCATCTGCTGAGTCGCGCCCCGGATCATCGAAGTAGGTAACCACGCCGCTGTCCTTCGACAGAAAGTGGTTAATCGCGGCAGCCAAGTTGTGTACGAGCGCAGGCTGTCTTCGACCGACCACAACGAGGCCGTCGGTAGCCATTCCAACCTTCATGTGCCGAGCGACGAGGTCCTTGGCTACGGCTGAAGCAAAAGTGCGTGCCTTCTTATCTCCGCCAAGTGAGGCTGTGCGAGCCTTAACAGCTGTTCGCAGATCCTCTGGCAGCACGAGGCCGTCCTTCATCAGTTCCTGGGCAAGGAGGAAGGCAAAAGCCTCTATCTGACTCGTCTGAAGTCTCAAACGGTGGTCTGCGTTCGTCCCCGTCAGGCTGAAGATGCCCTCGACGACGTACAGGCGGCTCATCTTGCCGGTGTTATTCTTTAGGTCGCGGAGCGAAGCCCACTCTCGAGCGTTGTGAACCTCACCATGCTCAGTCCCCAAAAAGTCTGCGTCGAGGGAGAGAACGCAACGGGCACGGTCAAAGCTATAGACCGCACGTCGGTTCTTTCCAAACGCTGCCTTAAGGCCCGCTCTCTGATTGTCATAACTCACCGCCTCGTAGGTATACCAAGTAGACTTGGGCATACGCTCGTTGAGCCGACGGCGGAGCGTGTCAAATGTAGGAGATGGGTTGGCACCTGAGATCACGTGGAGACCTGCGCCACCCGCGGTGATCAATTGACCAAAATGAGACTTAACGAACTTCTCAGTTGCGCCCCAGGTCGCAGGCACCTTGCCCTTGTATGGGGTTCTCAATCGAGCCGGATCATATAGGTCGTACACCATCGCCTGGTGCGTACCGTTCGTGCCACCCACGCTGTCAGGGTGATCAAAGTTCCCCTCGATCTTAGTGGGCCGTCCGTCGTTGCTCTCCACAACAAGACCGATAGCGTCGCCAGCGATGTGAGTCGTCGTGGCATAGAAGCTCGGTACACCTGGGAGAACATCCTCAGGCATCTTGGCATAGGGCATGATGTGTTCGACCGGCCGCCGGACACAGCCCGACATGCTCGCCATCGCCATCGAAGCGCCCATTATCCCGAGAAAGTGGCGCCTGTTCGGGCCACCGCTCTCCTGGTTGTCAGGACCGTGTGGAAACTCGTCCTGAACCGCTAAATCAAGCTCAGGGTTCTTCGCAAGCTCCCCAAGGCTCTGCCAATACTTACGCTCGTTCTTTCCCGTACTCATCGATGGCACCCCGAGCAGTGAATGGGTGGATTCACGTTGGTGTTAATCTTGGCGTTCTCTGGGCGTTTGTATCCCATGACCGTGACCTTATCCTTAGGCCGAAGATGGGGGGTCGGATCGTTGTGACAATCCAGGCACCATCCCATGCTCAGCGGCTGACTCTGGGACACTTCAACCATCTGATCGATGCGTCCGTGACAGGACTCACAACCCACGCCTGCCTGAATATGCGGGCTGTGGTCGAAGTAAGCATAGTCACCTAGCTTGTGCACACGCACCCAGGGCACAGGATTCCCTGTCTCCCAGCTGTCCCGAACAGGCTTCAGCTTGGGCGAATCCTTCTTCACCGTGGCGTGGCAGTTCATGCACGTCTGTGTCGGAGGCACACCCGCCTTGGCGGTCCGCTCGACACCGGTGTGGCAATACCGACAGTCGATCTTGAGCTCGCCCGCATGCAGCACATGGCTGTAGGGTACAGGCTGCTCCGGCATATAACCGACGTCCGTAAACTTGGGTGAAAAGAAATACCATACGGCACCGATAGCGAGCACTGTCGCGACCGGTCCGATGACGAGGAAGAAAATGGGCGGGACACTGTTGGACCATTCAGGAAATACGAATAGCCCTTCGTCCTTTTCAGACCCGTTCTGCTCGTTGCTCATGTTTAAGGCAACCCCTCGAACCTACCGGGGCCCGCTCAGAAGACAGGCGGGTGCAGAGTAATCATTTTGAGGCGGTATCCCCGGTTTAACCGCAGCCCTTCTAGTTCGACTTGCTCAGCGCACGTCACGTCAATAACTAGCGTTGGCGATGTACCATTACCCTCATTCTAAGTCCAATACTTTCCCCAGCTCATAGGCACGAGAATGACATGAAAGAACAACTACTAATATTCGTATCATTCAGAACCCCGTTGGCCGTAATCACCCAAGAGGTTCCAACTCATATAGACTCGGGCTAGATCTCATCGTTGTTAGCTCCATATGGATCGACCAAACAGGAGAACACGCTAAGCCGACTCTCCACCCCAATATAAGCGACTCGAAAGCCGGAGTCTGGTCTTCTGTATGATCTTTTGAGGGCCAAGCAATCAAACTTGTAGTAGATCTAAGCACCTAGGTGCAGAGGAGATGACATGAGCGCGAAGTCTTCGGATCAGCCGGTCCGCTTCGTTACGGCTGCGAGTCTTTTCGATGGGCACGACGCCGCGATAAACATCATGAGACGGGTCCTCCAAAGTCGAGGGGCAGAGGTGATCCATCTCGGTCATGACCGCTCGGTCCAAGATGTGGTGGACGCCGCCATCGAAGAGGATGTTCACGGAATCGCTGTGTCCTCATATCAAGGTGGACACAATGAGTACTTCAAATACATGGTCGAGCAGCTCGCGAGCCGCGGCAGACCTGATATACGCGTCTTCGGAGGCGGTGGAGGTACGATCACAGATCGAGAGATCGCCGACCTGCACGCCGCGGGTGTAGAGCACATCTACTCCGTTGAGGACGGCCGCCAGCTGGGTCTCGAGGGCATGATCGATGACATGGCTAGTAAAGCGCACCGAGAGCTTGCTGGGGCGTCCCGATCTCTCCCGGAGAACACCCTAGAGAGAGATCCTGCCGCCGTCGCTCGTATGCTGACCATCATCGAATCGGCCCACTGCGATCAGGACGCGACGACCCTGGAACCCCTTAGAGCAGCGCTGGCCGAGCAACCAAAGGCCCCGGTGGTGGGGATCACGGGAGTGGGTGGCGCGGGTAAGTCTTCCCTCACCGATGAGCTCGTCCGCCGATATTTGGACGCGTTCACCGACAAGACAATCGCCGTGCTGTCCGTCGATCCAACCCGCCGTCGCTCCGGAGGCGCCCTGCTCGGTGACCGAATTCGCATGAACAGCGTGACGGGCCATCGAACCTATATGCGGTCAATGGCGACTCGGATGGCCAACACCTCTGTTCCCGCTGCCATTAGAGACGCGCTTGATGCCCTCTCAAGAGTTGGCTATGACCTCGTCATTCTGGAGACGGCCGGGATTGGTCAGAGCGGCTCTGAGGTCGTCGACATCACCGATCTTTCACTCTACGTGATGACCCCTGAATACGGCGCTCCCACGCAGCTCGAGAAGATCGATATGCTGGACTTCGCTGACGTGATCGCCATCAACAAGTCGGATAAGCGCGGCGCCGATGACGCCCGAAGGTATGTGGCGAAGCAGGTGCAGCGTAATCGAGGTGACTTCAGCAAATCACCAGACGAGATGCCGGTGTTCTCATGTACAGCCAGTAGATATGGCGACGTCGGTGTCGACAGACTCTTTAAGCATCTCATGGAATGTCTGACTCAAACCAGTGGCCAAGATTGGAGTCCCGGTCCACTTCCGGAGCGCGCGCCCAGCATGTCTGTGGTCGTGCCGCCGGGTCGAGAGAGATACCTCTCGGAGATCAGCGGTACGATTCGGGACTATCGGGCTCATGTAAGTACTCAAGCAGGCGCCGCTGCGCGAGCCGACGGCCTCTATAGAGCGCTCGCTGCGCTGGGACATTCACTGCCTATCGGCGAGCGGGCCACCGAAGATCTCCCATCGCCGACGGCGTCGGAGATCGCGTCCCTCTATAACCAAACCTTGGACCAGCTGAGCGCTGAAGAGCGGGCGCTCATCACGTCGATGAAGGATCTTCGCGAAGCCTATACGTCAAACGAATACAGCTATAGCGTTCGGGGTCGGGAGATTAAGGTCGACAACTACACCGAGACGCTCTCAGGTAATCGAATCCCGAAGGTAGCGCTGCCGAGCACTGAAGATTGGGGCGAGCTGCTGAATTGGCGACTACTAGAGAACGTCCCGGGCGAGTTCCCGTTCACGGCAGGCGTGTTCCCGTTCAAGCGCGCGGGCGAAGATCCCACTCGTATGTTCGCAGGAGAAGGCCACCCCGAGCGTACGAACCGGCGCTTCCATTATCTCTCGCGCGGGCAAAGCGCGGCCCGGCTGTCGACCGCTTTTGACTCAGTTACTCTCTACGGCCGAGACCCCGCTGTTCGACCTGATATTTACGGGAAGGTCGGAAACTCCGGGGTCAGCATCGCGTCTCTTGATGACGCGAAGAGACTCTATTCCGGCTTTGATCTGACCTCAGCAAGCACCAGCGTCTCTATGACGATCAACGGGCCGGCGCCTATGCTGCTCGCGATGTTCATGAACACAGCGATAGATCAGGCTGTAGAGCGACGTCTAAAGGAAAGTGGGCGTTGGGAAGAGGCGGAGGTTAAGATCGAGACGCTCGCTCAAGACCAGCCTAAGTACCGCGGGGACCTACCTCCTGGCCACGACGGAACAGGTCTCGGCCTCTTAGGTGTCTCTGGGTGCCAGCTCCTGCCAGCAGAGGAGTACGCCGAGGTGCGTGCTGAAGCGCTCGCCCAGGTCCGCGGTACCGTTCAGGCTGATATTCTCAAAGAGGATCAGGCTCAGAACACCTGCATATTCTCGACGGACTTCGCTCTTAAGATGATGGGCGACATCCAGGCCTATTTCCTGGATCACAAAGTTCGGAATTTTTACTCCGTCTCCATCAGCGGCTATCACATCGCCGAAGCCGGAGCGAACCCCATCACCCAGTTGGCTTTTACCCTCGCGAACGGCTTCACCTTCGTCGAGTACTACAAAGGCCGCGGGATGGATGTGGACGCCTTTGCCCGCAACCTATCCTTCTTCTTCTCCAATGGTGTGGACGCCGAGTATGCCGTCATCGGTCGAGTCGCCCGACGGATCTGGGCCATCGCGCTGCGCGAGCTTTATGGCGCGGGAGAGCGAAGCCAGAAGTTGAAGTATCATATTCAGACATCAGGTCGCTCCCTCCACGCGCAGGAGATCGACTTCAATGATATCAGGACGACACTTCAGGCCCTCTACGCGCTCTCGGACAATTGTAACAGCCTCCACACAAACGCCTATGACGAGGCGATCACGACGCCAACCGAGGCCTCTGTGCGCCGCGCGCTCGCCATCCAGCTGATCATCAATCGTGAGCTGGGCCTCATGAAGAACGAGAACCCTTTCCAGGGTGCATACTTCATTGAGACGTTGACCGATATCGTCGAAAAGGCGGTCCTCGCTGAGTTTGACCGATTGACGGACAGGGGCGGCGTCCTGGGGGCCATGGAGATGATGTACCAACGCTCCAAGATCCAGGAAGAGTCCATTGAGTATGAGACGCAGAAACACTCAGGTGAGCTCCCCATCATCGGCGTGAACACCTTCCTGCCAGATGAGGCCCCCGACGGGGTCGTTGAGGTCGAGCTGATTCGAGCCACCGAAGCCGAGAAATCTGAACAGATCAGCGGTGTGGAGGCCTTTCAAACGAGATATCCAGAGCGCAATGCGCAGGCGCTCGATGAGCTGCGCAGAGTCGCCCTCGAAGGCGGAAACATCTTCGAGACGCTCATGGAGACCGTCAAATGGTGCTCACTGGGTCAGATCAGCGACACGCTCTTCTCGGTCGGTGGTCAATACCGTCGAAACATGTGATCAATGAAGTTCAAAGCCTCGCTCACCGTGCTCTATTTTGTAACGGGCTTCCTGCTCGCAGCCGTGTTGACCATGGTTCTTCTCGTCCTTCTGCGACCATACCTTGGCGCCGAGGAGTCCTCCTTGATTAGACGCCTCGCGATGTATGCTCCCCTCATCAGCGGAGTTCTCTACGGTCTGAGGGTATCCTATGTGGGCATGGCAGAAGACCTCAAGTTGGGCACAGCGCTTAAGCGTGGTCTCTTTCTATGAGCGCTGATGGCTATGATCTCAAACCGCTGAATGCGCCCCGCACAGCGGGGCTGGCCCTCACCCTGTCGACCGCATTAGTAGAGACTCGGTTTCCAGGCACCGCCATCGCGAACAAGCTCCTAGCGGACGTCGGCGTAGACCGATTTCGTGAGGCCCCATGCGACGAGGCGCTCCCAGCCTCCCATCCGCTCTTCGCCGACGGACCACAAACGCAGAACCAGGCTCCGTGCCCGCCAGCACAGCTCGCCTCCGAAGTGACAGGTGGCTTTCAAACCGCGGCTGAGCTGGCAACGGCTTTTCAGAGGGGAGAGCGCACCCCAACGCAGGTCGCCGAGGCGCTCCTGGAG
>CALELH010000689.1 GCA_937902595.1 uncultured Myxococcales bacterium | reverse complement strand
GGCGATGAGCAGGAGGCCTGCGCAGATGGCCAGAAACCAGTCTAGACCGGTGCCGCGACTAGCAGAGAGTCGAGCGCCCATGGACTCAGCGGACTTATAGTCCATGACCTTCCAAATGGTCTTCTCATTCCACTTCCTGTTTCGGGTCTTTGCCTCGACGTGGGCGTCACCCTGAAGGTGCATATAGACAGCGTAGGACTCACCGTCTGCCGCGCTATACGTCCCCATCAGTTTGAAGCCGTTGCCGCCAGGGAGCGCGTTGTTTCCGTTAGTCCACTTCACCTTACCTGGTCGATCGAAGCGCCAGCTCTTCATGTCGGCGGTGAACGCTTCTAGGGTCCGTGCCTCCCGCAGAGTGTCGCCACCCATCTCGTAGGCGCCCTTATAATCTTGGCCGGCGATCTTCGCGGCAAAGTCATCGGCGACCTTAATGATACTCGAGGTCTTCCAGTCGAACTTGGCGCCAGTTTTTGCGCCGCCTCCGCCGCCAGCCCACGCGAGCGGGGTGACCAGCAGAGAGAGAAGAATCAAACCAATAGAGGTTTTTCGCATATTCAACTTCCTGGTTGCGTGTGCGCGAGTCAGTGTTGCTTCAACCTGCCCCGCCCAGAATTGACAAAAATCGCGACATCCCGCGTCAAGGCGACCCTTGTGTCGAGATATTTCCTGGATCGCCCTTGGAACCAGCTTCATTTAATCGTCACTTAAGCGCGCCGGTGGTGACCGTGCTGGGGATTACGCCACTCGGCGCGAGCCACACAGTGCCCTCAAGGCACATACGCAGCTTGAGTTCAGCGATACCTAAAGGCGTCCTGCTACAGAGGGGGCAGAGAGTCTCATGATGCCCAAGCAAATATGCATGTGAGGAGCGGATAGGTGCGAGATAGTCAGCGAAGGCGAAAGAGCCCGAGCGCGTCCATCTAAGCTGGCGCCAAGACCGCTATCCGTGGAGCTAGGCGACCAGGTTACGCTTGCCGAAAGCGCAGTGAACTTCCTATCATCTCGATCTCTATAGGTGGTGTGTAGAGTGTATCGAGAGGAGCTGAGATGAAGTGGAACGTCCGGAGCATGCTCATCCCATTGATGAATATGACCCTGGTCCTGAGCATCGGTTGTGGTGAGTCGGAGTCGCCATCCAAGGGCGATAGCTCCGATGCTATGACCATGATGCTCCCTATGGACGCGGCGCCGATGCCTGAGATCGATGCGGGTGACGACTCGGGGCAAGCTGCTCTGGATGCGAGTGGTGCGGACGCATCGCCGAGTGACGCGGGAGTCATAGACGGAACGATGGCAGACGCGATGGTCGCGCCGGATATGGCGCCCATTCCAGAATACGACGGCCCTCGGAAGAAGGGGGTAGCCGTGACCCATCGGACCTACGATTGGTCCTACGTGGTCTCAAGCGTGAAACCCTTTTGGAGTTATAGCTGGGGGATCACCCTAAGCCGGTTTCAGCCTGACGGAGTCGAGTTCGTCCCTATGCAGTGGTCTGGCTCGATGAGCGATGAGACCGCAGACAGATTACGCGCCCAGTTCGCGTCAGGGGAGATCAAGTATCTGCTCGGTTACAACGAACCGGACAGCGAAACCCAGGCCAATATGACAGTCGATAGGGCCATCGCGCTGTGGTCACAACTTGAAGCCACAGGGATACCCCTTGTGAGCCCGAGTCCGGTTCACTTCGACAACGAATGGACCAACGCGTTCATGGAGCGCGCCCTGGGAGAGGGACTGCGCATTGACTACTTGGGCTATCACTCCTACGGGGGCACAAACGCTCAGTGGTTACTGGATCGTTTGGACGCTCTGTATGAGCAGTATCAAATCCCTATCTGGATCACTGAGTTCGCCGTAGCCGATTGGAACGCTGAGACTCGAGAGAGCAATCGGGTTCGGCCAGAGGATGTGCTCACCTTCATGCAAACGGTGCTGCCCGAGCTCGACCGTCGAGACCACATCTTTCGCTATGCTTGGTATACGGATTTTACCAGTCGTCATCTCTGGCCTTCGGCGCTCTTTGACGCCGAACGGCAGCTGACCCCCCTAGGTGAATTCTATGCGCAGCACACACCCAACCCTGCGACGGGGTCAGCCAAACCATATCCCGTCGCTCCAGATGACCCCACGAACCTCTTGGTCAACGGAGGCTTTGAGTTGGGCAGCACGCAGGGCTGGGATGGCTACGAAAACCGGGTTCTGAGCATAGACAACCTCGAGCCCCATGAAGGCGTATTTCTAGGCATGCTCCGCGGTGGATACAGCTCTGCGTTTAGCCAGAGGGTTACCCTTGAGGCCAACGTAACCTATGACATCTCATTGAACAGTCGTTGGTCCGAAGACCCAGGTCGAAGCGTGGGGGCCGTTATAGAGGAGGCCGACACCATGGAGCGGACCTCAGCGCAGTTGTCACAGGGCACTGATTGGGCCGAGACGACCTTTAGCATCACGCCGACTGAGACACGCGAATACGTCTTCTGGATCTGGACTGGGCCGGGCATCGCAGCGCACCTATATCTAGACACAGTGTCCATCCGACCTCAGGCAGAGACCCCCTGACTTCTCCCATTCCGGAGGACATCTATGAGTCGAGGCGTGGGGGAGGGAGCACCTCATCCGCGCAGCTCCCTTGCACGGCACTCGCGAATCTTAGGCCGAATGAAGGTCATTTAGGTTCGCAATAGGGGCCCCCACAGATTGTGGCGGAGACCGCGCCCTCCACTACGGCAAACCGGCGTATCGGTCGATCGCCCCCTAGGGTGGGCATTGACCCACTCTATTGAACTCACCAAAGAGCACCTGAATCTGAGGGATATCTGGACCTGGCATCATTGTTGTCACGAAGGCGACCATGGGCACGTCGGACGCTGAAGCAAAGAAGTGTGGTTGCGTTAAAGAGTGGTGACAGTGCGTAAAGAAGGCGCGCCAGGCCACAAAGAAGCCGAAGGCAGGCGAAGCTGCCAAGAACATGAAGAAGCGTAAGAAGCTCTTCAAGCAGTGCGACAAGACCTTCAACAAGTGCTCTCGCAAGTGCGACAAGAAGTGTGTCTCACAGTGTCGCGATCGCAAGAAGGTCGCTAAGAATAGCTGCAAGGAAGACTTCAAGGACACCATGTGTCCCGTGAAGGGCAAGGAGCACCGTGAGTGTAAGCGCGAGGCCAAAGGCGCCCGTAACGACTGCAAGAAGGAAGCGAACGAGGACAACTGCAGGAAGATCTGCAAGTAAGCTCTGACGCTTCGTAAACGAGACGACCTCCCAGCCATAAGGCTCGGAGGTCGTTTTTTTTTGGCAGGATGTTTTCGTTTTCGAAGCACTACACGGTTGAGGTCGCTCCCTGCGCAGATCATGCGCGCGACTCGTCAGGTTGACTAAGGCAAACGATTACAGCGGGCTGATGTGGACTCAACGCGACACGGAATGATTCTCCACAGCACAATGAAACTGATGACCTTCAGTTCGGCTCTATGGTAGGCACAACGCCAGTCTGTCTCATCTAAGCAAAGTGAAGATAACGCCGATGAACGCTCCAGTGACCTTGTATCAATTCACCCTGTGTCCATTCTGCAATAAGGTGCGCGCCGCTCTCGATCTAAAGGGGGTCGAGTACCAAATGATCGAGGTGAGCCCTCGGACGAAAGTAGAGCTGCCTGAGCTTCCAGAGGCGGCTCCCCGCAAGGTGCCGGTCTTACGCATAGGTGATCGTGTTCTCTACGACTCGACGGACATTCTGATGGAGCTAGATGGCTTCTTTCCCCAGGAGCCCCGACTTCTACCCGCTAACGAGAAAATGAAGGCCAGCGCCGAAGAGATTGAAGCGTGGGTCGATGAGCAGTTCATCCGCGCGTTGCCTACAGTCATTTACGGGAGCTGGGCGAACGCTGCGCGGGCGGCCCGGACTATCGGGCGAGCGGGTAAGTTCAGCTTCTTTCAGGGGGTCGGAGTGAAGGTCGGTGGTCCCGCGGTCATGCGCCTGGTCGCGGGCCGCATTCTCAAGAAGGCTGGTCGGACCGATGGGAGGGCTTGGGTTACAGAGTGCCTCGACCAATTTGAGGCTTGGCTAGGTGACTCAGACTTCGTTTGTGGAACGGAAATGACCCTAGCGGACGTGGCCATGCTTGGAGGGATCACCTGTGTCGAAGAGTTCCCTATCTACGAGGACATTTTGAGTCGGCCGCGCATTGCGGCGTGGCACGCTCGCATGCTCGGTCTGCGTCAGACCGCCGCGGCCTGATCTTGATGCAAGCGGCGCTCTAGGTCGTCGCTCTGACGCTCAATATCGCAGATCCCCGCGTTCTTTCTCCGCGCTGCTCTGCGATGCCGAACTCAAGGTACATCTTGGTGAGTCGAGGTCCGTCATGGGACCGTAAGGTTAAGTTAGGCGACCGGGCTGTTACATTCCGATGGCCGATGGCGTTAGTACCCATCTGCAAGACTGTAAAACCCACCATCTCTTGTGTCGTACCAGTAGTCGCAGCCACCTCTCTCCCATACGACAGCCTTGGTCACAGCCTTCCCGCCGGAGAACTTTAGGGTCTTGGCTTTCGAACGTTTACCTCGCACGCACTCTCGACTCTTCCGCTTCTTGAGCGCTGCTGCGTGCTTATCACGGATGCTAGAAGGGGTGGAGCTGCTGGGCGAGGTCGGCTCCTTGCTCCAGGCGACGGTACAGAACGAGAGCGTCCCTCCGGGCACCTTCACCTTGGCGCTCTTACGAGCCTTTGGGTTGGACGTGCACTTGACCATGGAATAGGACGCGATGGTCTTCTTTCGCTTCTTTAGAGTCTTGGGGCACATGAGCCTGACGTAGGGGCTCCCTTTAGCCTTGTCCACGTAACACCAGGTCTGTCGGGTCGTTTGATCATTGGCGGGTAGCTTGCGCAGCGCTCGTTTCCATTTTCCGAGACGACACGCAGTGCCGTGCACGTGGTCACCGTGGGCGCAGTACAACTCATCAGCCTCCGACCTCTGTTTGCCATTCTTCCCCACGATGTAGTCCCCATCATCGGCGATAACGGTCTTACCCGCGATCCGTTCGCTCTTCTCTGCGCATTTGTAGATGACATCGGTTCGGCTGGCTGAGGGTAGATTGGTGTAGACCTCGTCGATCATCTTGACGTCCAGTGGGGTCAAGCCTAGGCGGTTGGTCTCGATCTCCTTCCCGTCTTTATCGGTGACGGAAGGCTTGCTCTTCTTACCTGGGATCTTCTCAGAACACTGCCAGGAGCCATAGTGCATGATGGACTGCATATCGTATGGACCCTTGGTGTTCTCGCCGCTCTGACCCCAACAGTAATTTTGAAAGTCCGATGGAGCGACCTCGAATTGTTCCGGGCAGCTATTGTTCGGATTTATACTGATGAAATCGTCTCGGTCTGTTCGTTTCTGCGTGTGCTTGAAGCCCGCAGCGTGGAGAATCTCGTGCACGAGAGTACCAAATTTGAGCTCATCACCCTTTTCGCGACCCCGGGCATAATTGCACACGATCGTCTGACGTCCGCCCTGCATACCTAGGCTCGATCCGCAGAGGGTGTCATCAGTGCTCCAGCGGAACTCGACGTAATTCCGGTTCTCGCCGGGGGCATCAATTTCGACAAGCTTCAGGATCGTCTTGTCGCTGATGTGTTGCGCTGCTTTTCGGATCTTTTCTATGCCTGTAGCCGCGTCAGGATGATTGTGAACGTTGTCACCGATGAGAAATGGAATTCGAGCCTTGGGCCACAGATAATCTTTTCGGCTGAGGACAGATCCCCCACGGGCGCCCTTCTTTTTGAAGAGCTTAGCCAGGCGTCCGGGCACTCTGATCTTTCCGTATCGTTTCTCGAGGGTTCGGGGATCACCCAGCAGGATGTCGCCGTCGGCGACGGCCTGGCCATCCACAACCCTGTACGCGACCTGCGACTTCTTGAAGGAGCCTGGCATATAGATCTTCGCGTATCTTAGCTTCGGTCTTCTCTTCCCTGCTTTTCGAAGCCTTTGGAGAAGAGCTCTCTTCGTCTTCTTGGCCTTTTTGCCCTTCTTGGCCTTTTTGCCCTTCCTGGCCTTTTTGCCCTTCTTGGCCTTTTTACCCTTTTTGCCCTTCTTGGCCTTTTTACCCTTCTTGGCCTTCTTGCCCTTCTTGAGCTTCTCCAACCAGCCTGTCTTCTTGCGCTTCTTCTTTCTCTTCTTCTTAGCGCCGCGAGAGGTGGTGCTCTCTTTGGCTGCCGCGCTCGTAGGTGCTAAAGCGATAAGCCCGAAGGAAAGAGAGAAAAGAAGAGAGACTCTTAGAAGGTTCCTGAACATTCAGTGCTCCGCCTACATTGAGACCCAAGGTGAGCTTGGGCTCGTATTAATGACTCGAGATGGGCTTCAATCTACGACTCTACCGAGGCTTTGCCGCTGCCTATAGGCGCATAAGTGCGCATCGTATTCAAAAGAAAACCTGCTTTGCTACCGGCACCTAGGCGGGCCCATGTAAGGGTATCAGGACATCAGAGAAAGTTTGATCGCGGCGTCGGTCATCTCGAGGTGATATCGCTCAGAGGCCTGGTGCGTTGAGCCCCGGTGTCACAGGCGATCTAGAGATTGGAGAGCGTAACCTTGAGCCCGGCGCGGGGTGCATAGGCCAGTAGCCCAAGACCGGCGGTGCAGCGAAAAAGAGATGTCATGACGCTTGGGACCTCTCTCAGCCCTTGGGCTGATGAGCCGATACGTGCAGACCTTAGAATAGACGGTCTCTAGGTGAGTGGGGGTTCGCCCAATTGTGCAGCGGGGGAGGGGGGGCTCTTAAGTTTGTCTGCGGTGTCTCTCAGACCTCAGAGACGGCGTTGATGAACACCTCAGGCAGCGGCGCTGATTTCTTGGCGACATAATCAAAACAGACAACCCCTATCTCAGCGATCGCGATGGGTCGCTCACCGGCGTTGACTCGGTAATGTGCGCGAAAGCTTCTCGTCGAGATGCCCCTGATTCCGATCTCGATGCACAGGTCATCGTGGAGCTTTCCTTCGCCGAGATAATTCACCTGGAGGTCCGCGTTGATCGAGCTGACGTGAGGCGCGCCGAGGCCCAGATGTCCAAGATCTAGATGTCGTATGAATCGGGTATATGCTTCATCGAGCATTCCGACCAGTGCGCGCGCCGAGAGATGGTCGGCGTGATTCAGATCGGTGGTCCTTACGGGCAGCCTCCAGGAGAACTCATAGGTCTCTAGTGGGCTCAACGTGACACGCGGCATTAAACTTCTCCCAAACAGTAGGGTTAGATCGGCTCCATGTGTACACCGGCTGGAGTAGAATGTCTTAGAACAGCCGTATTCGACTTCAAGGTGAGCATGTTTCTCTGACGCTCGCGTCGCTGCTTGAGCAATCTTCAGTTATGGATTGGGTGCCCTCATTGTCGCTCTACGCGCCGCTCCAAGCGCTCCCATTCGCCCTTCGAATTGCCGCAGCCTTCAACCATGGCAGTTCGATCCGGGCGTGAGCACGCTGTCAACTATCATGCAGAAATCACTCTGCCGCCATCCTCCGCTGATGATGATTAGACTCATCTCAGCTGAGAATAAATACCTGCTTGCCTCTAGAGAGCTGTAAGTCTTGGCGCTTTGGGCAGCGCTGGGCCTCTTATGGAAGGGAGGAGCGCAAATGAGGTGTCCATCAGCACGTGTTGAGCTGGATGCTCATTGAGCAGCGAAGCGGTTCTTCGCTGAGCGAGCCGCTTGACCATCTGTCGTCCACGAAAGAATTCCTTGAAACAACTTGATGTTGAGTTTCATTATCAATAGGTAAGGGGGATGCACCTGACTCGACTCATACCCTCTTCTGGACCGCAACCTGCCGGTCCCAGACCCGCACTGAGGTCTGGACGACCACTGAGCGTGGGCCGAATCACTGTGCTGATGTTCATCTTGTCTTGTGCCGTGATGCCAAGTAGTCGCGTTTCGACGCTTCAAATCTTGTCGGATGCCTATTTTCAGGTGGGTGCGTATGTGGCGGCGACGCTCTGGGTCTTCTATTGGTTTGCGGCCAGCGTCAAGACGACGAGCCGGTGGACCTCGCTGTTGCTCAGTAGCGACCACTTTCAGGTCCTGTTCGCCAGCTTGATGGGCACCTTGCCAGGCTGTGGCGGTGCCATCATCGTGATGACTCAGTTTGTCAAAGGTAGAATGTGCTTTGGCGCTGTCGTCGCGGTTCTTGTGTCCACTATGGGTGATGCGGCCTTTCTCTTGATCGCATCGAGACCCGCAGCTGGTCTGATGGTGTTCGCTGTTTGTTTTGTATTCGGGCTCGCCTTTGGTCTGTTCACCAATATGATTCATGGCTCTGATTTTCTCCGGCCTCAGCCATCGGGAGATGTGAGCGAAGACATACCTCAGTGTGACTCACCTCGCGCGTCGTTCATCGATGAAATTCATGGTGTTTTTTGGATGTATGCGCTGGCTCCAATGGTGGTTATAGCCGGCTTCATGTCCCTCCAATATGATCCTGACACGCTCTTCTCTGTACCGCCCGGCACAACGATGGCCTTCGGGGCACTCGTGGGGGTCTGCAGCCTGACACTCTGGGCCTTTGGGACGTCGTCACCTCGCGCTTGCAAGGTGAACCATGACGTGGACGGCTCCAGCTCTGCTAGATTCGCGCGCGTCGCCCGCGAGACGGGCAACGTGATGTGTTGGGTTCTGATCGCCTTTCTTGCGTTCGAGCTCCTGATGGCAGAGACCGCCACGGACATATCTCAGGTGTTGGGTCAAGCACCCGCTCTGGTGATCCCGGCCGCGGTCATCATCGGGTGTATTCCAGGATGTGGCCCGCAGATCATGGTCACGACCTTGTTCGTCACAGGCGTGATCCCGATGTCTGCACAAATTGGCAACGCCCTCAGCAACGATGGTGACGCTCTCTTTCCGGCGCTCGCGATCGCTCCAAGGGCAGCGCTCGTCGCGACGCTCTACAGCGGCGTCCCTGCTCTCCTAGCGGCGTATGGCTATGCGTTCCTGTTCGAGTGAATCACCCTATGCTTCGCGCACTGTCCCTGTCCGCCAGGCTTAGCCATATCCACGTCATTGAACGGCCTTTAGATCCTCTAGATACGCTTCGATAGAGCCGTTCCTATAGCTAAGACGAAGGTCGTTCGAGGTTTGGAGTTCGTAGGAGCATTTGTATCACTACGGCGGTGACCTGCGGCAGATCACAGAGCTTAAGAGTCGGCAGGGCGATAGCCCAGGGATCTCCATCCTAGAGGTTGTACCCCAGACCCAGCTGAATGTTGGGGAGGAAGGATCCGAAGAAGAAGTCGTCTGAGATCGCCTCCATCCGTGCCCGCTGCTCATCAGGGCTGAGGGAGCCCCCCTGATAGCTGATGCGAGCGCCGGCCGATTGCAACCAGCCGATGTCGAGGCCAAGGGTGATCCCGGGCCTAGTCGTCACTCCAAAGCCAAAGCCCATGTACGCGACGGGGCTCTCTCGATACTCGGCGAGGAAGCGGTTTCCCTGGGAGTCGCGCAGACTATTCTCGATGGTCCCGATGGCGATCCCGGTCACCAGGCGGAACCAGTCGCGCTCCACGAACGGTCGGTGATTGACGAAGCACCCGACCCATAGGCTCTCCGTGTCCATGGAATAGTTCACACCATTGACGGGCACATCGAAGGCTGTCTTTGGTGCGCCGCCCACGGAGAATTGCCAAGTCGTCTTGGTCGATGTGTGTTTGGAGACGGTCGCTGAGACCCCAAACGGGCTGGCGCCAAACAGCACACCATACTCCGATATCTCCCCGACCGAACCCGTCGCGCTCGCGGAGGGGACCTGAGCGACGAGCAGCACACACCAAGAAAGAAATAGCGCAACGCGAATCAATGAAGGAACTCCAGAACTCCAAAGCAGTCGTCCGCAGCCGACATTCCAACGGTACGCTCTAGACGGGTGCGTGACGTGGCTATGCTGGGGACTGGGCCATGCGGATCGTCCCGCATAGTCTCCTGTCCGTACATAGGCAAATTGAGTCGGTTTGTCGATGGAAACTCATCCACCCCAGCGCTCTCTGGAGCGAGGTGAAGTACACCTAAATACTGATTCTCTCAGACCGGGCCTCGGTAATGCTTGCCGAGCGCCCATGAAACTCCCTATCTTCTGCCAAAATTAGGCGGATGGCTAATGAAGAACTTTATGAACTGCGGGATAATCCTAGCTGTCGGACTCTGTTTAGGGTGCGGCAGTGACACCTCTAAGAGTAATGGCCAGAGCGCCTTAGTCGATGCGGGGGGCGCTGGCGGCGCCGCTGGCGCTGATGGTGGCTCCGAGGCGATGGACGCGTCTCCTGAAGAGGGGCCTGACAGCATGATGGCCGAGGCGGGCGGAGGGCCGGCCTGTTCGGACGAGGGTGATAAGTGCCCGGCTGCGTGCGCATGGTTGGCGGACTGCGCAGTCGCAGAAGATGCATGCCCGGGCCTCAACTCTGAGGCGCGAGATGGGGTCTACCAAGGCTGCTTAGAGAGCTGCGCGGAGATCCCGGCACAAGCGATCTTGGTCTGTAACCAGAGCACCTGCGAAGAGACCCTAAACTTCGTGAGAGGCGCGAACGAAGAGTTCGACGCTGCGTGCTCCGGAGAGGGGGGCGGGGCGAGCCCTGAGCTGAACTTCGCTGAAGGCGATCCCCTACCTGAGTTTACGGCGAACGACCAGTCGGGGGAGTCTGTGAGCCTGTCGGACTTCTCGGGTGGGTTTCTCATAGTGATGCTCAACGCCAATGAGTGGTGCCCGCCCTGTGTGAACGTCGCAGAGCAGACCGAGGCGCTCTGGCGCCGTTTGGACGCTGAGGACGACCGCTATCGGGTCCGCTTCGTCGAGCTCCTCTTGGATGGACCGTCTGATGAACTCAGTACGCAGATGGACGCCGGGGTGTGGGCCGACAACTATGGGCTGACCTATTCGGTCTTACATGGGGCGGAGGTACGAACCTACGTGAATCAGCTCGGTATCCCAGGCTTCCCCTTCATGCTCTTGGTTGACCCCCTCCAGCGGATCAGCGCCTATCAGGTGGGTTGGGATGAGAACGAGTTCACCTTGGATGTCCCCGCGGTCTTTGAGGCCTTCCTGTTGGCCAACCCGGACTGGCAGAGCGAGCCTGCCCCAAATGGGGGCTGAGACCGTCGCGTCGACGCTCTTCGATTGAGGGAAAAGAATGAAGCCTACAGCACACGCAGGGGGAGCCGGTGACCTGGTCGAGCTCGATCCTGACCACCCTGGCTTTCGCGATGAGGTCTATCGAGGCCGTCGAAACCAGATCGCGCAGATCGCTCTCGACTACCGATCGGGCGGCGCCGTACCGGAGGCGCCGTACATCCCAGAAGAGCACGCTGTCTGGTCGACTATTTGGGACGCCCTCGAACCACTGCACAGGGCCCGCGTCGCGAGTGAGATCCTCGAATTGCAACGCTTCTTGCCGCTCTCTCGCGAGCAGATCCCTCAGCTTCGG
>CALELH010000688.1 GCA_937902595.1 uncultured Myxococcales bacterium | reverse complement strand
GGAAGCTCATTTCGTAGACCTCTTCAACCCGACGACTCACCGCCGAGAGTGACTCCAGGTTGACCCCGGTCACCATCCCCATCTGATGGAGAACATGGACAAGGTCTTCGGTGGAGATGTTGCCAGTAGCGCCCGGTATAAATGGACATCCGCCCATCCCTGCGAGGCCTGTGTCAAAGTGCCGTGCGCCGACGTCGATGGCCGCGAGGGCGTTGGCGATCCCTTTGCCCTCTGTGTCATGTAAGTGAAGAAAGACGGGGACCTCACCGGCGAGGCTGATGACCGCGCCAACGATGTCTCGCACCAAGGTGGGGTGGCCCATGCCCGTCGAGTCGGCCAAGGCGAGCTCGCTGACACCTGCGTCTAGGTGACCCTTTACGAGGTCTAGAATGTGACCTCGGTCGACGGGGCCTTCTATGCGGCACCCGAATACGCATTGGAGGCCGCCGCGAACTTTGACCTGTGCAGCATGAGCCATCCTGACCATGTCCCCGAATTTTGTTCGGGCGTCAGTCAGGCCCATTCTCGTGTTCTTTCTGCTGTGTGAATCACTGACCGAGATGGACGCGGCGATGTGATTGAGGCCTGCCTTGATGGCTCGCTCGACGCCCTTCTCGTTGAGAGCTAGGCCACTGTAGAGCACCTCCTCTGTAGGGGGCAGCAGCGCGCAGAGCGCCTCCGCGTCGGCCATCTGCGGAACGATCCTTGGATGCACAAAGGAGCAGATTTGAATTCGCGACAGGCCTGCAGCGACTAAGGCCGTAATGATCTCGATCTTTGTCTCCGTAGGGAGGACGTGGGCGACGCTCTGGAAGCCGTCCCTGGGACCCTGCTCTTCGATCGTGATCTTGATGGGGTTGAGATTGGACACCTTGACCTCTTCACGCTTGTCGGTCGTTCTTAGGGTTGATGTAATGTTATAACAACCTGTAAAAGTAAAGCCTAAATCGTCAGGAATTCGAATATTTTCCTTGTTAAACAACCATTCGGTAGATTAGAACACCGTCATACCAACGCTCTCATCGGGAGGTCTCGTGACTCGACAGTTTAGTTTGTCCCTAGCGCTCGCGCTGTTCGTCTCAATCATTACCCTTGGAGCTGCAGCTACGGCACAAGTGCAGGCGCAAAAAGAGCCGGCCAAGTCGAATGGCTCCATCGTGGTTCCCGTGACCAACTTACAGAACGTCGGTAAAGGGCAGCTCCTCGCAATCCTGTACAAGAAGGTGAACCGAGTAGAGGTCAATGGGGTCCCTCATTTTCGGCGGGTCATCCAGCCCGTGACCGGTCGTAAAATGACCGTCACCTTTAAGGACGTTCCTTTCGGTGAGTATGCCATCGCCGTCATGCACGACATGGACAAAGACCTCAAGATGGACACGAATTGGGTAGGTATCCCTGATGAGGACTTGGGGGTCTCCAATAATGTAAAGGGTGGGCCCTTAGGTGGGCCGAAGTGGGGAGTCGCGAAGTTCTCTCACAAATCAGGGGAGCAGCGAGTGACCCCCATCAAGATGTGGCAGTGCTACGACTGAGCGATCACGCCTTAATGATCTCATGACCAGGCAGCCTATGAGTGGGCATGAAACAAAATGCGCACGGCTTTTAATCTACTGGCCGGGAGATTTATCTTGACCTAGGCAGCTTCGACTCCTAGGAGTGTGTGCTGTTTTGCGGTCGAGAGACAGAAGAACCGGGTCGACGTTGACCCATGACCTTGAGGAGGGAACGGTGACAGAGTCCACAAATCATATCTGGAGGCCTTCGGGTAAGCGGCCGAACTACATCGGTCACCGCGCCAAGATCGGCGTCATCGTCCCGTCGACGAACACTGCGGTCGAGTATGACCTACAGAAGTTCAACCTGCCTGGTGTGACCTGGCACCCATCGCGCTTTTGGGTTGAGTCTCCGGTCCTCGACTCCGACGAGGCGTTTCTCTACTTTCTGGATCTGATCCGGAAGGAGATCCCTCTCTCCATTCGCGACGTACTCACGAGCAACCCGACCCACATCATGATGGGGATGTCCGCCGAGACCTTTTGGGGGGGCGTTGAGGGTAATCAACAGTTCCTTAATCGGGTTGTCGAGCAGATCGGCGACCTTGGTCTCACGACCGGAGCGAACGCCTGTGGCGAGGCTCTCAAGTCTTTTGGCGCGAAGAGCATCGCAGTACTCACGCCTTACCAGGAGGTTGGAGACAAGCAGGTGCACGCGTATTTCAGCGAGATTGGATATGACGTCAAGCAGGTCATCGGCTTGCGTTGCGATTCGGCGACATCTATCGCGGATACGCCAGAGGACGACGTCTTGGCGGCCGTACGTCAGCTCGACGGGCCTGGTGTCGACGCCATCGTTCAGGTGGGCACAAACCTGTCGACCGTAGACCTGTTCCCCGTCATCGAGAAGTGGCTCAGAAAGCCATGTCTACCCATCAACGTTGTGACGGCTTGGCACGCGCTCCGTATGAGTGACATTCGCGATAAGCGAGATGGCATGGGCTGGCTCATGGAGCACTTCTAGTTCGGGACTATTTAGGGGAGAGTAGGCATGACTGATACGTGTGAGGCAGGGTTCTGCGGGATTGGTAAGTGGGCAGGGACCGCGGAGGTCTTCGACGGCCAGGGTCGGTTCATTTCGAACGCTGCGGATCAGAGATTCGCGCGTACGGTGGACGAGGATGGCCGAGTGCGCATCGATTTGGCGTTTATTGGGCCTCTGAAGTTTGCCGGTCACTACACCATCAAGGAGCAGGGGACACATCGCATCTATGAGGGACCCGCAAACACGGGGTCCGCGGAGTCCGTTGGACCCAACGCCGTCGACGCGAACTCATATTGGGCCAGCACCGGTCTCTCCCAGCGATTCTTGCTCGTCAAGCTGCCCTCCGGCGACCGCCAATTACACTTGTCGCTGATGTCCCGTGGGGAGCAGCCACTCTATACGATAGTCAGCGAGTCAAGCTTGGTACCCGATGATGGCCAGGCGAATATACCCGGACTCATCCCCGGTATTAGTTACGACTTTGCGCAGGATCCAACCGCCGGGCGCGGAGAGGCGTTGATTCACCGGAGCGGAACCTGGT
>CALELH010000687.1 GCA_937902595.1 uncultured Myxococcales bacterium | reverse complement strand
TCCGGGACGCCATCCCAATGGATTATCGGCACCAGAGCAAGATCGATCGAGTGGCTCTGCGAAATGAAATGGAAAACCAATGAGTGAAACGAACGCTCTCAGGAGCGAAATCGCCACCAAGATGAGTCTAGACAGTATCCGGTACTCCCAGGTTTGGGAGGACCATCGGCTCCTCGAGGAAGGCCTGTTCATCGATGGCCATGATGATGTGCTCTCCATATGTAGCGCCGGCTGTAATGTCTTGGCGTTACTCCTCTGTGAGCCTCGTTCAATCACTGCGGTCGATATGAGCCCAGCGCAGATCGCCCTCCTCGAATTAAAGCTCGCCGCCATCGCGGAGCTCAATTACGAAGATTTCATCTCCTTGGTCGGCGGCCATACCGGAGCAGATCCTGTCGAGATCTATTATGAGATTCGCGGCCAGCTCGCGCCAGGAACCAGGCGTTTCTGGGACTCGAACCTCGATGATATCCGATCCGGTATAACCCACTCCGGCCGTTTGGAGGCCTATATGAGTGGGTTTCGAGAGACATACCTTGCAAAGGTATGGCCTCGAGATCTCTTTGCTAGGCTCGCGGACACGGAGTCACTGGACGAACAGCGTGAGCTCTTCTATGCAGAGGCTCTAAGCCCAGAGTTTGAGCGGGTTTTTCGGTGGTATTTTGGACGTGAGAAGATGGAGCAGCAGGGGAGGGACCCCGCCCAATTTGAACACGTTGAAGAGGGAGATGTTGGTCGCTACTTCTTGCTTCGTTTTATCTATGCGTGCACTCAAATGCCTGTCTCAGACAACTTTTATCTAGAGCATGTCCTTACGGGTCAGCACGCTGACTTATCCATAGGCCCGCCTTACCTAAGACCAAAAAACTTTCAACGATTGAAGGGCCTCATTGACCGCGTTCACTTATCTGTCGCAGAGCTTGAACAGCTGCTCTATTCAACGCCATCGGGGCAGTACAGTAAGGCAAACTTATCTGACATCTTTGAATACATGAGTCCCTCCTTGTCAGAGACGGTATTTCGAAGTCTCGGCGAGCGAATGAGACCCGGAGGCCGCATCGCGTACTGGAATCTCTTGGTGCCACGGAAGAGTCCTGACGGACTACGTAATCTGATGCGCCCGCTCGATGAACTGAGCGCCAGACTGTGGTCTGAGGACCGATCGTGGTTTTATCGATCGTTTATGGTTGAGCACATTCAAGGCCTTTGATTTCTCCACCACATTTCGGGCGCAAGATCATGAAAGGTAATCAGCGGCCGTCATCCTCGAAGGGGGCCGTCACCCGAACACGTTCTATGAACCAACCATAGCTGGCACCTCGAACTCGACCTCTCAACGGGGTGGGGCGAGATGTAACTATTTGATTCCTCCTGCGTACTCACAGGCAAGGACGCCTCGCGCGTCAATGTGTCGCTCGCGTTCCTTGGGCATCGGCCTCATTCGGGGAGGGAAAATGAAAACTTTTGTACTTCTTTCCATGTTTTGGTGCTTGGTCACCTGCGCCGTTGTCGCTGGCCATCTCCACACAGAAGATTCGAGCGGTGAGAAGAGCGCACGAGGCTTTGAGTTGTCGCAAGCACCAAGAATCATAAGGGTTTCGTCCGTCGCTCATCGAGTACCTGCGCTTGATTTGGGGCAATCACAATGAGCCCCAGAATTCATCGTCGACATATCTGGTTGATCTTACTGGCGTTCCTGACTCTCGGGCTGGGCTTCGGTCTCCCAACTGCGGCCGTACCTGATAACAGTCTTCGAGTCTGGTTCTTAGAGGATGACCCTCAACTTAAGGAGTACGACAAGTTTCACGAGCAGTTCGGAAATGACGAGGTCATTCTGCTGCATGTGACGGATGAAGACGGAATCTTCAGCCACGGCCTCCTCACAAAGCTTAGGGGCCTCAGCGAAGATCTAGAGGCCCTTGAGGGTGTACATCAAGTGCACTCAATTTTGTCGACGAGGGACGCGGTCAGCACCCAGAGAGGATTGGCGTTTAAGCCGGCGGTGCCGATGCCTATCCCGGAAGGAAAAGAAGCGCTGCAGAGAGTGCGTGATCGAGTCGTCGCGAGCCCTCTATTCCGAGGACGTTTGATCTCGAGCGATGGCAAGCAGGCGATGCTCTGGGTTCAGATGCAGTCCATGCCTGACTTCGACAATCGGAGAGACGCGTTTGTAGAAGAGGTCCGCGCCACCGTCCGCGGTCATCTGGACACCGAACAGTTCGCGATGGGAGGCCTTGGGATCATCTACACCGCCCTCAACAAGATCACTCAGCGTGATTTTGGTGTCTTTATCTCACTCACCTACCTGTTGATGTTCGGTGTGCTCT
>CALELH010000686.1 GCA_937902595.1 uncultured Myxococcales bacterium | reverse complement strand
TCGACGCTGTACTTGCCACCGCTGCGCCCTAGACTGGACAGGCCAAACCCGCCAATCGGAGCCAGCGCGTCACTGTGAAAGGAGTGACTGCCTACGTGCACTGATCCTGCTCGAATTTTGCGCGCTGCCGACAAGCCTCGCTGCATGTCATTCGTTAGGATCCCCGCGCTCAGGCCGAAGCAGCTGTCATTTGCCAGGTCAATAGCCGCCTCTAGGCTGTCCACAGCGACGACCGAGACCACCGGTCCAAAGGTCTCCTCATTCCAGACGCGAAGATCTCTAGCTGGCTCAAAGAGCACCGTTGGCGCGTAGGTGAGACCCTGGTGAACCCGGCCTCCCGTGAGCAGCTCTGCCCCTGCGTCGACCGCTTCCCTGACCTGACCATCCACCTTCGCTACAGCCCGCGCGTTGATCAGCGGACCATAAGCCGTCTCCGGATCGCGCAGATCTCCAAGCTTCAGCTGTTCGGCCTTACGGGCGAGGGCCTCCGCGAAGGCACGGGCGACCGGGCGCTCGACGATGATGCGAGCGCTCGACATACAGATCTGCCCGCCATGGGCGAAGGCGCCTTGGCAGACTCGGGCAGCGGCGTCTTCCAGGTCCGCGTCAGCGAGCACGATCACAGGATTCTTGCCACCGAGTTCCAAATGAACCCGGGCCAAACGAGTGGCGGCCTTTTGAGCGATCTCAACGCCCACGCCGGTTGAACCGGTGAAGGTGATCGCGTCGACTCCCGGGTGCGCGACCAGGGCCACTCCGGCCTCCGGGCCCAGACCGGTTACGACATTAAAGACGCCCTCTGGGAACCCTGCCTCAAAGAGGAGTCGCGCCAAAATGACCGCGACGAGGGGGGTCTCCTCCGATGGCTTAGCGACGACGGTGTTGCCGGCAGCTAAAGGAAACGCCACCATCTTGACCAGCAGCACTAGGGGCGCGTTAAACGGCGACAGCGCCGCCACCACCCCCAACGGCTCTCGAACCACCATCGAGATGCGATGATTCTGGTCCGCGGGGAACGTGTCACCATACAGGCGGCGAACCTCGCCGGCGGCGGTTCGCAGGATACTCGCAGAATATGAGACCTCGCCCTGAGCTTTCGTGATGGTCGAGCCGCTCTCGTCGATCACCAGATCCACCAGCTGCGCCCGGTTCTCTTCGACCAGGTCCGCTGCCCTAAGGAAGCACAGCTCGCGCTCCGCTGGCGTCAGGTCGCTCCACGGACCGAAGGCCTCTCGCGCAGAAGCCACGGCCACGTCAACGTCTTGAGCGTCACCGCGAGGCGCTCGGCCCACCACCGCGCCATCGGCCGGCGCAAGCACGGGAAAATATGAGCCCGAGGCCGGGGCACGAGCCGCCCCTTGGATAAAGAGTTCGCTCATCAGTTCCTCCCCGCAACGCCGACAACACCAATCCCGCGAAAGAAGTCATAGGTCTCTCTATGCCCCTCCACGCCGAGCCCTGACAGCCGCCAGGCTGATCGTGGCGCTTCTGGGTTAAGGCTGGTGACGGTGACTCCGTTAATCTTGGTTGACCCAATCTCAAATCGCCGCGCCCACTCGAGAGACCGCTCTTCATCACCGAAGATGTACGCTGCCAGGCCATAGGGAGCCTGGTGGGCCAACTCGAACATCTCTGCCTCCGTGTCGAAGGCATGAACAGACGCCACGGGTCCGAACACCTCTTCCGTCGTCAGGTTAGGTGCACAGCCGGTGATCAAGGTCCCTGGGCAGAAGAAGCCAGGCGCCTCGGGCTTAGGCGTCCAGCTGTGAGCCGTGCCCCCGAGGGTGCATAGCTCATCGATACGGCCCTGTACCTGTTCGAAATGTCCTCGATGTATCAGGGGGCCCATCTCTGACTCTGGCTTCAGTGAGTGCCCCAGTCTCAGGGACCTCAGCCTGCCTCCAACCGCCTCGAGGACCTGCCCCTCCAACGACCGATGAATGAGCACACGCCCTAAGGCCCGACACCACTGTCCATTCAAGCGGGTGAGGGCTGTCACGATACCGTCAGCCGCGACGTCGACGTCAGCGTCCCTCAAGACAATGAGCGGGTTGTTCCCACCCAGCTCGAGCTGAGCCGGTTTCATCTGCTGGGCGCACGACACCGCGACGGCTCGACCTCCGGCCAAGCCCCCAGTGAATGACACCGCGCGCACTCGCTCATCATCTGTCAACCGAGCGCCCACATCTCCTCGACCATGCACCAGCTGAAAGGTCCCCGCAGGCAACTCCGTCTTGTGTATGGCGCGGGCGAGGACATTCGCAGTGTGGGGCGTCCACTCCGAGGGCTTCAGAATGGTCGGACAGCCAGCGGCCAGCGCCGAGGCGACCTTGTGCGCCGCGATGGCAGTGGGGGCGTTCCAAGGCGCGATGCACAGCGCAGGACCCAGCGGTAAACGATGGACTTCAACGGCTCCAAAGGGCCCGTCATATGTCGACAGGGCCTGGTCCCGAACGAGGGCTCCCGCTTTCCGAAATATCAGGGGAACGAGCCCCGCAAATCGCTCGGTCTGGGAGATAACGACCCCGGTTGTAGCAGCACCTAGCTCCGCTAGAGTTTCCGTCTCCCCCTCGAGGGCGTTCGCGATCTGGTCGAGAATATCCGCTCGGACGTGTGGCTGTAGACCACTCCACGCTCCCGTCCGATGTACTTCGGCGGCGGTAGACAGCGCTCTCGTGATCGACTCTGACCGAGCCGAGACCATCGGCTCAGTCAAATCGCCCGTGTTGGGATCCTGGAGGCTAGGCCCCTCCAAGGAGACGGTGTCTACCGGCTCCCCACAGATCCAATCTTGCAACACTTCACGACTCATAACCCGAGCTTCCTCATCTTGATTCTTGTGTGCATGGGCCACGTGCCCATGCGACGTTACGCCTAATACAGGTACCCCAGCGTCACGGTCGCGACGTGGCCTTGACCGGTGACCGCCAGCTCCTCAGGGGTCATCTCCCCATTGGGGCCCATGGTCTCAACGGTGCCGCGCCGCTCGGGTGAGTAAGCAAACTGATAGGCGAAGTCGACATTCCACGAGTCAAACCGATGGCCATAACCCGCGGTCCAAATGTATCCATCCGTGAATCTGGGCGACGTCAAGGCTGCTCGCTCAGCTTTGAAAGGCGATGGGTCGTAGATGAAGCCGGTCCGGACCGCGGATCGCTTCGTCATTTCGTACTCAGCTCCGGTACGCACCATGAAGGTGTCGATGAACCCCCACTCCGGGCTCGAGTCGGCTAAATAACGCAAACTCCCATCCGGAGCGCCATAGGCCGAACGCGTGATAAACTGCGAATGACCAACCCAATACAGATCTACGTCGAACTTCAACCGATGATTGGGCAGATAGGCGAGGCCAACCCCCCAACGAAGAGGCTGCTCAGTCTCGACCTGGCTATTGCCTTCCTCTACGTATTGAGTCCATTGGCAATCACCACCCGCACAAGACTCTTCAGGGATCTCGAAACGTGACTCGCCGCTGCCAGTGACCGTGTAGGGCATCCGCAACACCGCGCCTAGGGAGAACTCTCGCGTGACCTTCGCCTTAACGCCCACGTCCAGGCCAACCCCAAAAGATAGAGACTCGGAGCTGTTTTCGAATTTGAGGGGGGCGCGAGTGGCGTCGGCATACTGGTACGTCTTGGTGACCTCCCGAGTGTTGTAGCCGATCACTCCAGCGACGTTCACCCCTACCGAGATGCGGTCGAAGAACTTCATGGCGAAGGCCAACGGAACATTCAGGGTGAAGAAACCGAGCTGAATATTACCGTCGATGCTGTCTGCAGGCGACGCCTCATTGAAGCCCGTAAGTCGATCCTTCCACGCCACTCCGCCGCCCGAAGTCGCGTAGAGCCCCGTCGCCAATGTGTAATCACCGAAATTGGCGTACCAGCCAAGGTCAGGGGTCGGGATGAACGCGCCTAGGGTCTTGTTAGTATACCGGTCTGGTTCAACGTCTCGGGTGGCACCGAACTTCACAAAGTCGCCTGCCAGATAGTCCAGATCGCTGAACACCGAGATGTTTCGAACCGACATGGAGGTCCGCTGCTGACTCCAGAGACTCTGGAGCTCGAAATGCACGGCTGACCCCTTGAGGAAGGCGAGGCCAGCGGGATTCCAATAAATGGCCGACCAATCATCGGCCAGGCCGATGGCGGCGCCGCCCATAGCGAGCGCTCGGCTACCCAACCCCTTTGTCTCGAAGCCACCAGCAAGAACTGGCGCCGAGAGCATCGGAATGAGGGCCAAGACGACGACGAGCCTACGCAAGGCGTTCACGAGGGGGTCGAGTCTCATTTACGCTGCCTCGCGAACAGTAATGAAGAGTGATTTGCGTGGCCCATAGGTGAGGGTGGTCGTCCGATGACCTTTCCCAAAGGTGTCCTCGGCGAGGAGTACATCACCGGCGTTAAACCGGCGTACCTCCCCTGTGCTGACCTCGACCTCGACCGCGCCAGATAAGAGCACGACGTACTGCTTGCGAGGCGCGACATGCCAGTCCTGATTGGATAGCCCTGGAGTCTCACGAAGATAGAACTCATCCACCTCCATAGGGTTAGAGATGCACCCCAGCTCTCGAGGGCTTGCCTCTAGATCAAGGGTCTCAAAGCGAGACTCGCCCTCAGTGTCTGCATAGATTCGTGTAATTCTCACCGCTAAAACCTCCAAAAACCCATCTACCAGGGGTGGTCCACGCCGTCTCTGCGAAAGGTGCCGCTTGGGCCTTCCTGTGCCAGCCTCGCCATCGCAAGAATCTCTCTCGCTCCGTCCTCTGCAGAGACCGGTGCGTCTTCGCCCCCAAGCTCCGTGCGGACCCAGCCAGGGCAGACCGAGTTCACCAGTACATTGTGCTCTTTGAGCTCCCCCGCCCAAACGCGCGTCATCGCGTTGACCGCAGTCTTGGACAAGCGGTACGCAAGGGTGTAGCCGCCCATCACTGACAGGGAGCCAAGCTGACTCGAGACATTAACTATCCGGGCCTCGCCCGACGCCTTAAGCAAAGATGTAAGCGCTTGGGTTACCTTGAAGACACCCAGCACGTTGGTCTCAATGGTCGACCTGAGGATCTCAACATCGAGGTCTGCCGACGGGACAAACTTGTCGAGAGCGACCCCAGCGTTGTTGATGAGAATGTCCAAACGCCCAAATCGCGACTGAACGAAGTCAGCGAGAGCGGCTGGCCCTTCGTCATCACGGACATCGAGGGGG
>CALELH010000685.1 GCA_937902595.1 uncultured Myxococcales bacterium | reverse complement strand
CTCCATCCTCAATCTCTAGTTTGTAGGCGCACGCTTTCCATTTGAAATCGCGGAAACCTTCGTCCCGGAAGTCGCCCTCTTCGCAGTTGTCGAGAGAGTCCATCCCGTCCTTGATTACGTAGTGCTCAAGGTCGAGCAGCTTACCGTAGGCGAGGAGGTTCGCCTGACTGACCCTATTGCTATAGTCACTCATCTGAACAGCCACGCTCTCGTGGCCCATCAAAGCGGCCAGGGCGAGCGCGAGAATCGTCATAGCGATCATCACCTCGAGCAGGGTAAAGCCTCTCTCTTGGCTCCGACTCATCGTCCCTCCTCCTCAACTCGGTCGGGTTCGCCGAAGGAACGGTCTGGATCAACCTTGCCTCCGTCGCGTTTGACCTTGCCTGTAAGGGGATTGATGGTGAGCGTATAAAAATCTTTGTCGCCGTCCGTCGTGTAGATCATGGCGGGCTCGACGAAGCCGTTCGGGAAGAAGTGGATATAGGCGACCCCACTCTCGAAAACGTCTACTTGCCCCGAGGTGAGTACGCCGGCGATCCCGATCCCCCTCTGCATGCTGACATCAGGGATGATCGGAGCATACTTTGGTGGCGGGGGCGGCGCGTCTTCATCATCGTCTAGTCGACGCTCTCCAAGTGGTCGCGCCTCTTCGACGAACTCTTGCCTGTCACGCTCGATGAAGACAGGAGTACTGGACGCCTCCACGGAGTAACGATCTGCGTCAATATACAGAGCCATCCGGACGTAGAGTCCATCGGCGATAGCGCGGTTATACGCGTGCCGGATCGCTGCCGCGAGCCGGTTGGTCTGCGTCCTAAGCTGGACGCTCGACAGCTGGTTGAGGCCAGAGAGCCCCACGCCCATCATGAGCATGATGACGCCGATGACGATCATCAACTCAAGCAGCGTGATCCCTCGACTCAACCGGTATGGTGACCTGGCGACGCGCACGTCTCGCAGTTACCTCGCTCTTATATCGTCTTCTGTGCCTTCTTGGCCGTCTGGGCCCTTCGACGTAACTTCGAAGATGCCACCGCCCTTTCTGGCAGGATTGAAAAACAGAAACTCGTTACCGAACTCGTCCCTAGGAATATTCTTGTCCTTTAGGAACGGTCGACCGCCATTGGGAGGGCTGATCAATGATCGGAGTCCTTCCGCCTGTGTCGGATAATTTCCGTACATCACCTTGTACTGGTGGAGGGCGCTCTCAATGCTCTTGATCTTGATCTGAGTAGTCTTGACCTTGGCATCTGTGAGGCGGTCCATAACGGCCACAACTATGACAGACGCCAGCATCCCAAGGATGGCGATCACGATCATAATCTCTAGCAAGGTCATGCCTCGCTCACCCTTGCGCGCACCGTTCTCAATTCGCGCTCGTAACTCTCGTACACCCATGTGTCTTCTCCTAGCTCCTGCACCTCGTCATTGGACGAACTCGTTCAACTGTAAAATGGGCATCAGCACCGCGAATACGATCAACGCGATGGTTATCCCCATGCCCACGATCATCGCCGGTTCGAGCAAGCTCGTGAGGCCGGCGACCTTATTTTCAACTTGTGATTCATATGCTTCTGACACAACGGTCAGCATCTCCTCGAGCGCACCTGACTTCTCACCGATAGCGACCATGTGAATGACGATCGGAGGGAAGTGACCCGACTTCTTGAGTGGGTCAGCTAAATTCGCGCCCTCTTTGACAGCCACCCTCGCTTCGTCGATCGCCTCTATAAGCACCTCGTTGCCGAGTACGTTCTTGGTGATGTCGAGGGAAGTCAGGAGCGGAACACCCGACTTGAGGAGGGTAGAGAGGGTCCTAGTGAAACGAGAGACGCCGACCATCAAGATCAAAGGACCAAAGATGGGGAAGCGCAGCTTATAGGTGTCCCACTTATAGCGCCCCGCTTCCGTCGCCTTCCACTTCAAGAAGGCCCAAGTCCCGGTTCCCGTTAGGATAATTAAGGCCCACCACCACTCTCGTAAGAGATGGCTAAACCCGATCAGCAGCCGCGTCAGAAGTGGCAGTTCCTGCCCTGTGTCAGTAAAGATCTGGGTTATCTGCGGGATGACATATACGAACATCCCGGTGAGAATCAGGCCACCGAGCCCCACCATAATCACCGGATACATCATCGCGCTCTGAATTTTCTGT
>CALELH010000684.1 GCA_937902595.1 uncultured Myxococcales bacterium | reverse complement strand
GTCACCCATGCGGATACCAGTGCGAGCAGCCTTATCGGCATATGCCGGCCCAATCCCTCTCTTGGTCGTACCGATCCTATCCCCTTCGGCGCGGCTCTGTTCACGCAGAGCGTCCAGCTCAGGGTGAATCGGAAGCACCACATGAGCGCGCCGGTCAATGACCAGATTCTTGAGATCCAAGCCTGCCTCGAAGAGCATCTTCATCTCGACCATTAAGTTTCCTGGGTTGACGACGGTCCCCGCGCCAACGACGCAGATCGTGTCAGGGTTGAAGATCCCGGACGGGATCATATGGAGCGCAAACTCCCCCTTCTCATTGACGACCGTGTGACCGGCGTTGTCGCCGCCCTGAAAACGAATGACCAGATCGGCTCTCTGCGCCAAATAATCAACGACTCGACCTTTGCCTTCGTCGCCCCATTGCGCGCCGACTACTGCGGTGACTGCCACTTTGCGCCTCCTGATTCGTCTCGATGTGATTCCAACGAGCGTAATACCAAGTCATTAAACCTGAGCGGCGTAACGCACTCCGCTCTCGAACAATGCTAACCCTAAATTCCCGGCGACCCCTCGATGGTACTCGGGGTGTTGCGTCGCGCGAATGTGGTCCTCGGGGTGCGGCATCATGCCCATCACGTTCCCCGCCGGATTACACAACGCGGCGATGTCCGCCACCGATCCATTTGGATTACTTGGATAGCCAGCCCCACCGGTCGCTTGCCCCGCGTACCGTAGGGTCACCTGACCACCTGCCTCCAAGGCGTCTAAGCTGGCGCCATCGCGCACAGCGACGCGCCCTTCACCATGGGCGACCGGACAAACGATCGGCTCGGTGAGGGTACGAGTAAAAACACAGCTGCTCTCTGGGTTGGGCTCCAAGGTCACCCAACGGCACTCAAAACGCCCACTCGCATTGTGAGTCAGAGTCGCGGGGCGCTCATTCGCCCAGACGGTCTTCAGATCCGGACCTGAAGGAATCAGCCCTGACTTTATCAACGCCTGGAATCCATTGCAGATACCCAGCACTGGACGCCCTGAGGCGACGAAGTCAGTGATCTGTTCCTTAAGCTGATGCCGAAGAGCGATAGACCATACTCGGCCCGCCCCCAGATCGTCTCCGTAAGAGAAGCCACCTGGTAGCAAGAGCATACGAAACTCGTCCAGCAGACGCTGACCGGAGATAAGCTGCTCCAATTGAAGAATCTCTGGGTCACCACCTGCTAACGCGATCGCCTCGGCGGCGTCGTGGTCACGATTGGTACCCGGGACATGTAGAACTAGAACGGGCGGTCTCATCGAGTGCTCCCGAAGGACTTAAAGCGGCGATTTACTGGCGTCTTATGACACACTCATCCCCAAATTGTTACAGTTTGATGACAAAAACAAATGAGGGTCTTTTTGTTGGTTTGGGGTTGATCACGTGGCCCCCGGCCCGTATTGAACACCGTTAAGATCATTCCTGCGCGCGCGAGGACTCAAATGTCAGCCAAGTATCTACTTCTCGGAAGCGGTGGTCGCGAGCACGCGATGGCCCGGGCCTTGGTCTCCTCTCAAGATGTCGAGCGCGTTTTCGTCGCC
>CALELH010000683.1 GCA_937902595.1 uncultured Myxococcales bacterium | reverse complement strand
CAGCGCCGAGGGGGAGTAAAGTCTTGGCATGTTGGACCTCAAACGAGTTGGGCTCTTCGTTCGCGACGAGGAGCAGGATTATCGCGCGGCGAGTATGGCGCGTCTCTTTAGCAAGTTTGGGGTCGAGTTTATCGATGACGCCTCAACGGCTGAATCAGGGAGCCTTGACTTAGTTCTGGCCCTCGGCGGCGACGGTACGGTGCTCAGGGCGCTCGTAGCCCACCCGGATACGCCGGTCTTAGCGGTCAACTATGGAAACGTTGGTTTCCTCACCCAGAGTGATCGAGACGAGCTTGATAAGGTACTAGTCCGCTTGCTCAGTGATGAATATTTCATTGAGGACCGGCTCACCCTTGAGGTTCGCTACGGAGACCAGGTCTATCGCTCAATCAACGAGGTAGTGCTTCGTGGCGCGAGCCACATGATCGAAGTTCAGGTGCATATCGACGGTCGTCTAGTGCACACGCCCCGAGGCGACGGGGTGATCGTAGGAACACCGACTGGCTCCACGGCTTATCTGCTCAGCACCGGAGCGCCCATCGTGGTGCCGGATGTTGATTGCATCGTGTTGAACCCGTTGAATGAATATAGCTTTTCAAGTCGAAGCATCATCCTGCCCGGCTCTAGTTGTATCCGGCTGACCGTCGACGCCTGTCGAGAGACGGACGTCTCAATCGCTATTGATGGAGACACGCGGGCGCGGCTAAATGATGGGGACTTTATCGAGATTGTGCGGTCGGACAAACCTGCCCGCCTCGTCTGTTTCGAGTCGGATTACTTTTTCCGCAACTTGAAGGAGAGGCTTCGTTGGTAGGCCAATCGGACCTCTCTTCAGGGAGCGCCCACCATCATCGTCGTCTACGCCAACGCGTCCTCGGCTTGGACCGCCGTGTTCAGAGAGCTATCGGGTTAATCGCTGGCGTACGGCTCGTAGGTTTTCTCACGGCATTGGTCTGCGGCTTCTCCGCTGTCTATGCGATGGAGTGGCTCCCCTATGGACCATTCGCCCTGGCTGGCGCCATCATCTTTGGCATCGCAGCGTGGCGACATGGTGCTCCATATGCTCTCGCGCCCAAGATAGAGATGCGACTCCGTATGGCGGATGAGGCCATCGCTCGGCGTGAACAAGACTGGGATGCGGCGGGCGACGATGGCGCTGATTATCTCTCGGCGGTGCAGCCTGGGCTGGGAGAGCTACAGGTGTTTGGGCGGGGATCGCTCTTCCAACTCATTAATCGGACCGGTCTACCATGGGGGCGTGATCATCTCGCGGCGCTCTTAGCTGATGGTGTGGGTCATCAAGAGGTCGCGCAGCGGCAAGAGGCGGCCAAGGAGTTAGAGGGACTGTCGGTCTTCCGGCACCGCGTCGAAGCTGAGTCCCGGGTCGCGGATGTCGACCGACGTGATCTCGATGCGCTCTTAGACTGGGCTGAGGCTGAGCCCGACCTGGGGTGGTTGGATACGGCCTATTGGGCCTCGTTACTTCTGGTACCTGCCACATTAGTCTTGGCCGGCCTCCGGCTCGCAGAGGGAGCGCCATCCTATTGGTACATCACGTTCTTGTTGCAGCTCCTCATCTTTGGAGTGACTACGGGACGTCTATCAGCTCAATACGTCCCCCTGATCGGAAGCCCTAAACAGCGTCCGATCGTCGCCCTCAGACACGTGTTTGCCCGAATCGAGAGGCGAAAGTTCGACTCTGAGTTCTTACAGGAGTGCCAGAGTGGGCTCGCAGGTCAGGGAGCGCCACCCTCTGAGCGGATTCGAAGGTTTGAGAGGATCCTAGACTCACTCGCGGTGCGGCATGGCCCAATGCTCTACGCTATCCTAGCGATTTGCGCTCTCTGGGAAGTGATCCAATGTCGTAACCTTGAGCGATGGCGGCGTCAGTATGGCCCTCAGCTGCGGGGAGACCTGGTCTCCTTGTCAGAGTTTGAGGCGCTGGTGTCCGTAGCGAGCTTTACTTCGGAGCACCGTGATTTTTCCTGGCCCGAGGTCGGCGTATTGAGGCGGGGAGAGGCACCCATTGACGCCACCCAACTCGGTCACCCACTGCTCGCTCGAGCTGAGCGACGGTGTAACGACTTCCGACTGGATGAGAGCGGTCAATTAGTGCTGGTGACCGGCAGCAATATGAGCGGCAAGAGCACCTTCCTTCGAACCCTAGGGGTGAATGTGCGCCTCGCCTTGATGGGCGGTCCGGTCTGCGCTGAGCGGCTCTCTATGGTTGAATGTGATCTCTCTACGAGTATCCAGGTCGTAGACTCACCGGGGGAGGGGATGAGTCGGTTCTACGCCGAGGTTAAACGTTTAAGCGGAGTCTTAGGGGCTGTAGAGAGCGCTCAATCCGACGACGTTCGACCACAGCTATATCTGATCGATGAGATGTTGAGCGGCACGAACAGTCGGGAGCGTGGGATCGCCTCGAAAGAGATCGTCCGCAGGCTGGTCGAAGCCGATCGGAGCTTTGGGCTCGTCACCACCCACGACCTGGCGCTGGTCTCCATTGAGAGTGAGCTGCCTGGTCACATCATCTGCTATCATTTCTCAGACCAGTTTGATGGAGAAGCGCTCCATTTTGATTATCTGCTGAAGTCTGGAGTCGCTACGACGACGAACGCGCTGCATGTCTTGGCCATGGAAGGGATCGAGATCACGGCGGACAGCTGAACAGCTCTGAGCCCACCTACTTCAGGCGAGTAAACCCGAGGCCTGCGCCCCGCCAAAGACCCTCTGCGGTCCGCAGCTCAACCGTCTCATTGAGCAGGATACCCAATCGGCCATCAGACCAACTCTCCCACGCGTTCCGCGTCATCTCGAAGACTCGAACAGCTGCTCCCCCAGGTACCTTTAAGTCATGCAGTTGGGTGAACCCAACCTGTTCGGCAAAGGTCTGAATCAATTGGTTTTCCAGCGGTGCCCAGAAGGAGACCGCGTCGGCGCTCAGTTGGTCAAAAGCATAGAAGATGCCTGCGATCGCGCTGCGAGCTCCGTCCAAGGAGCGTTTATGGTCCCCAAGGACAACGGAGAGCTCCCATTGGCCCTTGTCATCATCGTCTCGGTGCAGCTCCACACAACCAAAGAGATCGTCTCCGAAGCGAACGCCAAAGGTGCGGCGGGTACGGGTCCATTCAACAGGGTGGCGCTCCGTAATGCCCGCGAAGAGGTGTCTGCGGGTGAGCGCAGGGTTGTCTAAGATGGCGCGAATTAGGTGGGCGTCTTCGTCCGACACCGGCGCTAGTGTCAGCAGATGGTCGGAATTGAGAAGAGCCATGGGTTCTACCTCTCAGCCATAACTACAACACTCTGTATGTAAAATGACCTTGAGGTCAACTTTGGTTTAGGCCGAGCGCTTCGATCTGGCGATCCGCCTGAGGTGCCCAGCCTCGATTGGCTGCAGGGCTGGCTGGGCTCGGATGCAGAACGCGGCCAATGTTGACATCTCTATCCTTAAACAGAGCTTTCGCTCTCGTCTCCGCGAAGGCACCGAATCCGATGATCCACTCGGGCTCATGATAGTCAACGCGGCGACGCAGCGCGTCGTCACACGCCGCATAAAGAGCATCCCGTTCTGCTCTCTTGAGCTTCTCTGGTGTTCGGTTGCGTCCGCTCTCCTCCATGAAGCAGAGAGGGCAGTAGTTCACGATGACCGCCTGCTCCGAGAATTGGCGTACTCCGCCCCATGACTCTTCGACCCAAGCCCAGACACGTCGACCGCTCACCTCGCCACGGGTTGATTGGAGCCCGAGCACCGGTCGTTTAGGGTGAGGTCTCGCCGGTTGACCGATGGCAGCATCGATCTTGAGGATTTCTCTGACCGCCGCAGGGTCACCAAATGGGACTCCGGTTTGCGCCATGCCAAAGGGTCCGGGGTTCATCCCGAGAAACAGGATTCTCTTCTGACCGCTGGCGAATCGTTCCAAATACTCTCTGTGGGCGTTCCAGGCATAGGCCAGTGGGTTGTAGACATGCGTCACCGGCGGAGCAAAATGGAGTGGAGTCAGTGACTGGCTGAGCTCGGCGGCGATCTCCGTCAGTTTGGTCATTATGCTGCTCGCTTCGCGTTAGGGGGCTTAGGCGTAGATTTACACGCAATCTCGCTCTATTCCGAGCTGTCAAACCCCTCGAGAATGTTGTAGAACGCGCCCGAGTGCAATAATGTATCCTGATATTTCCCACGTATACGTCAGCTCAGGTGACGTGGCGCGGCTTTTAGGGGGCATCTGCCGATGGGCAATGCAATTGAGACGATCGAGAAGGGAACTGTAGCCATCCGTTTCGCCGGGGACTCGGGCGATGGGATGCAGTTGACAGGAACACAGTTCACAGAGACGACCACCGTAGTGGGGAACGACATCGCGACGTTCCCGGATTTCCCAGCGGAGATTCGCGCACCGGCCGGGACCTTGGCAGGTGTGTCGGGATATCAACTGAACTTTTCTTCAGAGGATATCTTCACCCATGGTGACGCCCCAGACGTCCTGGTCGCTATGAACCCAGCGGCGCTGAAGGTCAACATCGCTGATCTGAAGACCGACGGAATCGTCATCGTTAACACCGACGCCTTCACGGACAGAAACATCCAAAAGGCCGGCTATGAAGCGAACCCGCTCGAGGACAACAGCCTAGACAGCTACCGGGTGTATCGAGTCGACATCACGACCATGACGCTGAACGCCATCGCCGAGTGTGGCTTGAGCCAGAAGGCTGCGGTCAGGTCGAAGAACTTCTTCGCCCTCGGGTTGGTCTATTGGATGTTTAACCGTCCTCTTGAGCACACGGTCGAGTGGATCGACAAGAAGTTCGGCACGAAGCTACCCGACGTCGCAGAGGCGAACCTGAAGGCGCTTAAGGCAGGCTATTACTATGGTGAGACGGCTGAGGTCTTCGCTCACAATTACATCGTCAAGCCAGCCGTCTTGGCCAAGGGGCGCTATCGTGGTGTCGCTGGGAACGATGCGGCCTCCATGGGGTTCTTGGCGGCAGCTGAGCTCTCAGGTCTCGACCTTTTTCTTGGGTCGTATCCCATCACGCCAGCGTCGGACATTCTGCACTTTCTAAGTAACTACAAGCACTTGGGAGTTAAGACGTTCCAGGCAGAGGATGAGATCGCCGGCGTCTGCACGGCCATCGGCGCGGCGTATGCCGGCGCCTTGGCTATTACGACGACGAGCGGACCCGGGATCGCCTTGAAGGCCGAAGCGATTGGACTGGCCGCGATTACAGAGCTTCCCCTTGTTGTCATTAACATCCAGCGTGGCGGTCCGAGTACGGGTCTCCCGACAAAGACCGAGCAGTCGGACCTCCTGCAGGCCATGTATGGCAGAAATGGAGATTGCCCACTGCCGATTATCGCGGCCTGTACACCGTCCGATTGCTTCGATACGGCGATTGAGGCCGTGCGGATCGCTTTGCGGCATATGACACCAGTGATGATGCTCACTGACGGCTATCTGGCTAATGGCTCAGAGCCCTGGAAGATCCCCGTTGTCGCTGAGCTAGATCCCATCGAGGTTCGGTTTCATACCGACCCCGAGGGCTTCCAGCCCTATTCTCGCGATGAGAACCTCGCCCGGCCTTGGGCCATCCCTGGGACGCCCGAGCTTGAGCACAGGCTGGGTGGCTTAGAGAAAGAGCATCTCACGGGCAATGTCTGCTACGACCCCGACAATCACCAGTTCATGACTAATCTTCGTAGAGAGAAGGTTGAGCGAGTCGCTGACCACATTCCACCGATTGAGGTCTATGGGGAGCAGTCTGGTGACGTCCTTGTGCTCGCTTGGGGGAGCACCTTTGGAGCCATTCGGGCGGCCGTCAGGATCCTGTTGGGCCAAGGGAAATCTGTGGCCCATGTACACCTACGGCACATCAGCCCGTTCCCTAAGGATCTGGGAGAGGTGTTGAGCCGGTTCAAGACGGTGATTATCCCAGAGATGAACATGGGGCAGCTGTCAGTCCTGATTCGTGACAGGTACCTAATCGACGCGAAGAGCATCAACAAGGTAACCGGGAAGCCGTTTATGGAAGCTGAGTTGACTCAGGCAATTACCGCCGAGCTGGAGGGGGACTCATGAGCGTCTATCCAGACCTACCGAAGAGCGACGCGACGACGCTAAACCGCAAAGACTTCGCCACGGACCAAGATGTTCGCTGGTGCCCAGGATGTGGTGATTATGCCATCCTCGCGCAGGTTCAGAGGACGCTACCGTCGCTCGGGATCCCTCGAGAGGACTACTGTTTCATCAGTGGCATTGGATGCTCTAGCCGGTTTCCCTACTACATGGACACCTATGGAATGCATACGATCCATGGGCGAGCGCCGGCTATCGCGAGTGGCGTAAAGTCACAGAACCCCAACTTGAATGTATGGGTCATCACGGGAGATGGCGACTCTCTGTCTATCGGTGGAAATCACCTGATCCATGTCCTCCGGCGTAATGTTGGGCTGAAGATTATCCTCTTCAATAACGAGATTTATGGCTTGACCAAGGGCCAGTACAGCCCGACTTCACCTCAGGGCACCACCAAGAAGTCCACCCCGATGGGGTCGATCGACTATCCGTTTACTCCGATTCGTGTGGCGCTGGGCGCCGAAGCAACCTTCGTGGGTCGGGCGATCGACACAGACGCGAAGGGGCTGCCGGCCATGATCAAGCGAGCAGCGGAGCACAATGGCACCGCGCTCGTCGAGGTCTATCAGAACTGCAACATCTTCAATGATGGCGCGTTCACCTTCATCTCTGACCGCAAGCAAAAGGTCCACAACGAGCTTAAGCTCGTGCACGGCCAGCCCCTCGTCTTTGGTCCCGACAGCGAGAAGGGGATCGCCCTGGGGGATGGCCTGAGACCGGTTGTTGTAAACGTCGAGGAGCATGGGCTCGAGAACATCTTGGTTCATGACGAGACCAATCCAGCGATGGCCTACTTCCTAAGTTGCCTCAAGCACCCGGAGTTTCCTACTCCGACCGGTGTTTTCCGTTGTGTGGAGCGACCTAGCTATAATGATATGCTTCACCAGCAGATAAAGGACGCGAAGGACGCTAAGGGCGCTACGAGCGTCCAAGACATCATCGAATCTTCACACATCTGGACAGTGGAGTAGGTCTGGCCTCGGGCCCCTACGGACTATAAAGCCTCTGGGGCCCCATCTCGATGACCTTTGTCGGGGCGGGGGCGCTGGCCTGGCCTCATGCTCTAAGCAGCGTCCGTCGCTGCGTCTCTCAAGCCAAGATTAACCTAAGAACTCGGTGATGAGCGGGCCGAAGAGGTCGGTCTCTACGAGGAAAGCGTCGTGTCCCTTACTGGAGTCGAGCGCGACGAACTGAACAGCTTGGTTTGCTTGGTCCAACGCGTCGGCCAGCGCGTCTTGCTGTCGAAGAGGGAAGAGCGCGTCGCTCTCTACACCGATCACTTGAAAGGCTCGGGCCTTAATCTGGGCGAGAGCGTCGATGAGCGACTCTCCATGATCGGCGGCGTCAAACAAGTCCATCGCTCGGGACAGATAGAGATAACAATTGGGGTCGAAGCTCTTCACAAACCACTCAGATCGAGCCTCGAGGTATCTCTCGATCTCAAACTCTAGGCCAAAGGGCTGGTGTCCAGCGGCTTTCGTCCGTGACGCCCCAAAACGGCTCTCCATCTCGACTGCCGATCTGTACGATGTCATCCCGATCTTTCGGGCGAGACGCATGCCGACATCAGGGCGGCGCTCCGTCGAATAGCACCCGTTGAGCCAATTCGGATCATTGCGGATGGCTTCACGTTGGAGGGAATGAACCGCGATCGCCTGGGCTTCTGGCCTGGTCGCGCTGGAGAAGAGTGACACTCGCTCAACAGCGTTCGGGTATTGAAGCGCGTATGCCAGGGCGGTCATTCCGCCCATAGACGGGCCAATGAGCCCATACAGCCGATCGATCCCAAAGGAGCGGACCACAGAGTGTGCCGCTGCCGCGAGGTCCTCAATGCTGAGCTCAGGGAAGTCTAATCCATACGGACGCCCTGTATCTGGGTTCAGACTCGCTGGGCCCGTTGAGCCAAAGCAACTCCCGAGATTGTTGACGCAGATCACAAAGAAACGATCTGTATCGATGGGACATCCGGGGCCGATCATCTCTTCCCACCAGCCACGCCGAGGATCTCGCGCTGAGGATCTCGCGTGTGCGTCCGGTGATAGGCCAGTGAGAATCAGTATGGCGTTGTCTTTTGCCTCGGAGAGGCGGCCCCAGGCTTCGTAGGCTATTCGCAGTTCAGAGAGCTCACCACCCCGATACATGGCGAAGGGGCCGTTGATCCGTGCAGTCCCGCCCACTGAGGGCACGCGAGTGGCTCGTTGAGCCTCTTCGCTTCTCGGGGACACTAGGGCGCGCTGCAT
>CALELH010000682.1 GCA_937902595.1 uncultured Myxococcales bacterium | reverse complement strand
GTCAGGAATAGATTGGGCCTGCCTGCTACGCACTCGAAAACCAGTCTCAGCTCTCTGCAGGCTACCAGATTGTATCCAGTGCTCAACGAGCTGCTCGGCGAATAACGGATTCCCCTGAACCCTCGATAGGAGCCTCGTAAGTGTCTTGTCTTCGAGACGAATGCGCGACTGAATAAGCGTGCGTGTGTCATCATCATTTAGTGGCTCTAGAGTGAACCGATGCACACAATCCATCGCTCTAAGGTCTTCATAAAGCTCAACTGTAGTCGCCTCGACCTCATTGGAAACATCGCGCCAAGAGGCCACCCAAACGACCGGCAAATATGGGTAATGGGTCAGCACATCGGACATCCACTCAAGCGCCACTTGTCCCCACTGGGCGTCGTCCACCACGACCACCAACGGGCGAGTCTTGGTCAGCATCCGCAGCAGACTCGTGAGAGTGTAGAGGCGCTCACCGTGGGACAGCAGTAAGAATGGATTGGTGTTTATGGCTGACCGCTGAACGGTGTCGAGCAGAGCATCTAACTCGACGGTTAAGATCTCTGAGCGCCACCTACTGAGGGCTTTTCTCAAGTGGTCATATCTGCTCCGGCCTTCGAGGCCACCCGTGCGAAAGAACGTCTGGAGCATTTGGCGAATCCCGACCAAACGGTCTTCGCCGGCCTGATGCCTGATCTTTAACGCATGACAGGCACCGATCTCGTGCCCTCGCTCAGCCAACCAACGTCCCATGGAGGTCTTTCCTGATCCCGCCGGCCCCTCCACGAAGAACGCTTGACCACCACCTCCATTCTGAGCCAACCACAAGGCCCGCCAGAGCTGATCCCGCTCAGCCTCTCGTCCAACAAATCCTGCAGTAGCCTTTGAAAAGACGGCCAGCCCGGTCCCTGAGATAGGGTTCTCTCGAGGCATCGGCATCGTTCGACGCCAGTCCTTGGGCGTGGGCGGAGGCGCGTCGAGTTCAAAGGGCTCAAACTTCCACTCATCCTTTTCCACCGGCAGCAGAAATGGAGGAGATAGAATTGTATTGTCTGGCGCTACGCCAACAGTAAGAGGCCTAAATTTTGCGGGGGGGGACTTTAGGATGGGGCCGCCTAGAGCGACCAATTGACATGCCGCATCAGCGGCGAAAGCGAAGCGGTCTTGGTGCCTCTTGGCCAGTAATTTTGCGCACCACTCATCGAATCGAGGTGGCACTAAGAATGTAGGATCATGGCGAGGCAGCGGATGGGACAAGTGGGCGCGTAAAACCTCTTGACCACTCTGCCGGGCGAAGGGTGCGCTCCTCGTGGTCAATAGCCACGCCAAACACCCTACAGCGTATAGATCCGTCCACGGGCCGAGCTCTCGCCAATTGCAGAGAATCTGCTCAGGAGCCATAAAGTTTGGGGAGCCAATCATCTTGTCGAGCGTTGGATCCAACTGCTCGAAATCGGCGTGGAACGCGCCACCAAAATCAGCCAGCCGCAAGCGGCCATCAGAGAAGAGAATATTCTTGGGCTTGATGTCTCGATGAACGATACCTCGAGCGTGCGCGGCGGCTAAGGCATCCAAGAGCGACAGGAGGATCGCTCTCACCTGACACCAATCCATGGTCAACACACGCTGACCTAGGTGCCCTTCTGAGGCCCACTCCATGACTACAAACGGACTACCGCAAGGTACGCCCAGCTCGTAGGCCAGCGCCGAGTCAGCATCAACAACCCCTTCATCCACGATCCCGATCACCCCAGGGTGCATAATGCTGGCAATGGCTCGAATCTCAGTCCGAAAGCGGAAGACGTAGGCGCCATCTGCACCTTCCCTAAGGGGCACCACCTTGATCGCCACCGGCGTCTTGGTTTCAACATGACGAGCACGCCAGACATGGCCCATACCACCACCGTCGACGTAGCTTTGAATTTCGAAGGGGCCAAGCATTGCCATCGTCAACCCAATCTAAAGGTCGTTCTCTTAATCGATTGTCATCGGATCCCTACTCGACTGAGTCACTGTGCTTCCCCCATTAGCGGTCGCACGTGAAAGAACTTCGTCAGTCGCTCTGAGCCTCTCTACCCCCCTTGAACGCCATCGACACGGAACCTGAGTCACAGAGGCTGACGACCAGTGTTCAGGACCAATAACCAAGGCGCGCCGCCACTCTGGACGGCTGAGATACGTTGTTCTTACGGCGGCGATGTCGATCGTACTTTCGCACAGGGGGCACGCTCGGCGAGGCATCGAGACCAGGCCCTCCCTCCCCCTGGAGAGGTGTCCACAAGTCACGCCAGACGTGTAGGGGTAGACCCGAGCACCGACGTGGTGTTCGAGTTCGCTGAAGACAACCCCACCGGCTGGTCCGTAAAACGGTCAACGCCGAGGACGGTTAATTCTGGTGGGGTTGTGCCGGTACAGCAACGTCGTCACCCACATCCGCGCTCGCTGCTCTGGGGTGAACTCATGTGCGCAGAAGTTATTATAACCCATAAAGTTACTGATGGGGTCTAGGCCAGGATGATTTGGGCAGGTATCTCTGGGCCGACAGTCCAACACAGGAACCAATCGATGCCGAGGGGTATCTGTGATCCCATCGTCGCAAGAACAGTCACGACAGGAAGCATCAGGTAAGAACCCACCACCTCCAAAAGTGTGTTCCAGGCCAAGCCAGTGACCGACCTCATGGATGAATAGGGACCCCTCTCTAAGCAGTGAGGGATCAATCATCACGCCATCTACCCAACGGTCCGATGGGGCGATGTCCTGAGGGCGAGCAGACAATCCTGTGGCCTCGCAATTCCCGCGATCATCGCAGAACTTCATATTACAGACATAAACATTGAGCGCCTTCCATCCACCTGCGCGCCGGGACCTCTTAAAGTCGACCTCGACCTCCTCTTCCATGCAATGACTCATCCATTGTTGTTTCCTGTAGAACCTTCTGTAACCTCGAAACTTGAGCTTGTCCCCAAAGACTTGATTGAGCCGATTTGTCTGTTCGATGAGGTGTCGGCTGGTCGCGTTCGTTCGCCCGGCGTGGTCTTT
>CALELH010000681.1 GCA_937902595.1 uncultured Myxococcales bacterium | reverse complement strand
ATACCAATCGGCATGATGGCTGGGTATCACGCAAAGAAGCAGGTTGAATGGCGACGTACATACAGCCTACGACAGGCAAATGATGACCTGCACCAATTGATTGATCTTAAGCGTATGCACCTGAAGGAGTACCTCATACGAGAGCTACCTGAGCACACTGAGGCTCTATTGCGAGATCAGGTCGGGCTGCTACTGGAGGCCTCAGCCATACAGCTCTTGGGGCGTACTGACGTGAACGAGGTTATCGCACAGAAAGGTGAACTCGAGCTGCTCATCGATGGCTTGGCCGTGATCGCTAAACGTCATTTAGGTTCAGAAAAGGCACCTCGAAGAGTCGATGGAGATCGCCATCCGATAGTCATCACTCCGAATACGGAGGGTCATCGAGTGCTGAGTACATGGCTTGGCTCGATCCGAGGACGACGAATAGACATCATTACTTCGAGGGAAAACCTAGACATTACCCCCATTTTGGCGGTGCTTCGTGCCGACACTGAGGTCCGATGGATAGCAACCTGCTGCGCTGCCGAGTTCTCAAGCGTCTCTCAACAGATGCGACACGTTATCTCGCGATGGAAGGGCACCGTTTCGGCTCGAGTAGTGCGCCATGTTGACAACTCGGCCCTCGCTCTAGAAGGGTCGCATGTGATCTTTAGCGACGGTGCATGGATAACAAAGCACCCGCTCAAGTCGTTAGGGAACGCTACGGTCACCTTCGAATACGTCAGTGGAGGCTACCTTAAGGCGACGCGAACCTTCGGCCGATTGTGGAGTGGGTTACCTTCGAGCTTCGGTCAGACGAAACTGGACATTGTATGAGCGAGAGAAAACCTATGGGTCGCGAGAAGTCGGTCACAGAAAACGTCGAGCCAAATGACATGGCTGACGCCCTGTTAATTGAGGAATTTGGGCAGTACCTATCCACGATTTCGAAGAGCTTTGCGGAGCCTTTTCGGGATACCCTCAAGCAACAAAATGATGAGCTTATCTCGGTGACCACAAGAGAGATCGAAAAGGCACGAAGGACCTTCGAAGATTTGAGCGCGCGCGTCGAAAAATATGCCAAGGAGGCACACGTCTTGGCTGAAGCGACAAATGAGATCAAGACATTACAGCTTCGCTATACAGCGGTCGAAGAGCGTGCCAAACGTCTCACCTGGGTCGTATGCTTGGTCGGTATTGTTCAGCTCGTTGGTCTGGCCGCTCTGGGCTGGCTTAGCATAGGAAGATAAGCGCATCGTGGTAGAGCAGCCCGCTTCGGACCTGACGAGTCACTCAAGCTCCCATTCCCACTTCGCTACGCTAAGAAAGACCCTCTTTGTTCCAAGTGATGGGAGAAGGGGAGCACCAAAGTGGTTGATGCGGTCGATCAGGAACCTCCAAGCGGGCTACGAAGAGACGCGGACCACGGCTGAGTTTGAGAAGGTTATTCGTGGGTTCGCCAACATCGAGGACAAGCCCTTCGAACTATTTATTGTTGGCGAAGGCAACTTCGGGAAGTCGACGTTACTTAACGGCCTACTGGGAGCTCAGCTCTCCGCCGTTCATTTCCTCCCTGAAACGAGATGTTTTCAAAGATTTTTGATCGCCGACGACCCCAGTGACACGTGTCGTATCTTTGCTCGACTTCACCCACAAGACCATGCATGGCTCAAAGCGAAACTGGGACCCGGAAGAGAAAGTCACGAGCTGTTCGCAACAAGGATCTATGACGTACCGATAGATCTCGCCGACGAGCTGATTCGCGAAGAAGTAAAGCGATGTCGTGATCGGTCATCTGTCTATGAGCCCGCCATATTGGAGATCGAGCGTCAAATTGAACTCACCAAAGGATCTCTGCTCACCGCTGGATGTCGAGTCGTCGACACCCAAGGCCTAAATCAGCTGTTTCCAGATGAACTACAGCAAGCCAGCAAAACCATGGATGGGCACACCTCAGTAGACCGCTTCGATCAGTGGCTATCGACGACGAGCCGGGGCAAGCATCTCGAGTGGCAACTCCGTCGTTGTGACGCGATCTTGTGGGTTGCGCACGCACGCAAGTCTTCTTCTGGAATTACCCTAGCCGCGCTGAAGTGGTTCTCGAAGTACGGCAAGAAAATCGTACTCGCGGTGACCAATATGGACCGGGTCGACGGCGGAGCCGAGGGTCAAGCCAAGGTCTTAGAGTTGATCGAGAAAACCTACGGTCAGTATGTAGCCTGTGTCGTCCCATTAAACGCAAAGCTTGGTATGGAGTCGGCCTTGCGTAATGACCCATCCGGCGTTGAACAGAGTGGCCTGGGACACCTCGCTGAACGAATTCGTGTGGTCTGCTCACAAGACGCAGCGCTGACCCGCAGCGTAGGCGCCTACTTGGCTCTTCGGGCGACAGAAGCCCAACTAAGACAGGCCCTCCACCTTTTCGCAGCTGAGATTGAGAAGAACGCACACCGCCTTCAGCAAAACCGGCGAGAGATCGCATCCTATGGCCAAGGTATGGGTGCGCGCGCAACCCAAACTCTAGAACGTAGTTCAAGTCAATGCTTGGCCAAAGTGAGGAAGAACTTGAGCGGGCTGACGCTCCGAGATGATGGACGCTCAGCGAAAGCCAAACTGAACATCGAGAACATTGGCCCCATGCACCGGAACGCAGGCGTACAAATCTGCGACGAGGCGTATGGGAAAGGACAAGAACTCCAGCTCCGTATGGAGTCCCAACCGTTCTCGCTGCCTTCCTTTGGAGCGGAAGGAAACGTCGCCGGAGAAACTGTACGTACCCGAGTAAACCTTTATCTCAGCCAACAACCCTTCCCGCGCTTCGTGCCACAGATAACGCTGAGCCCAGACCTATGGGAGTCATTCAAGATTGGCTTGGTTGGTTTCTTCGGGGTCTTCTTCGAGTCGGCTCGGCAAAAAGCCGCCCAGATGGAGCGAGAGGCGCTCACAAAGATACGCAATGATGTCCAGTCACAGGTACTTGCGCAGTGGCGTCAGTTTACCCCGGGAGTCGATGAACACGTTCAGAAGGAGATTACGCTGCTCACCCAGCAGCTCAACGATGGGATCGATCAAGTCGAAGAGAGCCTGGAGTCATATGAAGGAGAGCAACTTACCAACACAAGCCAGCGAGTTCGACAGTGCTTACGAGAGCGCGCAGTTCCATCGGTATTCATGGCTGAAGTGCTTAGAGTCTGGAAAGAAAGAGCGGGGACACACAAACCATTGTAATGCTCTTATTGCGTCTCGTTTAACAGTCACCAACAGGTGCGGAAAGTGTGCCCCCAAGAATGTGTCTGGCACCTGTTTCGGCTCTCAACCACGTGACCCAAGCGCCGCTCGAGCTTCCCCTGGTCGACGTCGTGCTGATACTGACCGACACCGATGGACTTGGACGGCACCTTCACCAACTCCGCTAGAGGATCCTGGAGGCGCCGAGCGATGCTGACGGCGCCCCTGACGGTCAGGTCGACGTCCGGCAGCTCGTGGCGGGCGATGTCCGAGGCGCTGTAGACGCTGGCGCCGGCTTCGTTCACGGACACGACCATCACGTCTAAACCAGCCTCTTTAACGGCTGCACGTAAGAGCGTCTCCGTCTCCCGGCCGCCGGTGCCGTTGCCCACGGCGATGGCCACCGGTCGATGAGT
>CALELH010000680.1 GCA_937902595.1 uncultured Myxococcales bacterium | reverse complement strand
CCGACAGTGGGGAATGCAGGTCTACGGTGGCGTGCTGTTGTACACCTGGTTCGATCGGGACCTGGGCCTCTCAGGTCGCGTCTTTGTTCGCGGTGCGAATGGCCCAGAGGAGCGCCTTGTGCGGATCGATCGGCCCATAGCTCGAGTGCCGAGTCTCGCGATTCACTTCAACCGCTCCGTCATGGCCGAGGGGTTCAAGCCGAACGCCCAACAGCATCTACCGCCGACGGTGGGTCTCGAGTTGGCGAGCGATGAAGAAGGGCTCAGTCGCCTCATCGCCGAGTCAGCTGGGGTGGACCCCGAGTCCGTCGTTGGACATGACCTGATGCTTCACAACCTTGAGCCGAGCGCTCTTGGAGGCCTCGACCAGGAGTTCATCTTTGCTCCGCGTCTAGATAATCAGGCGTCTTGTTATACGGCTTTGGAGGCGCTCTTATCGGCGTCGACAGGGGCGCCAACGGCGGCCATAGCCCTGTTCGACCATGAAGAGTGCGGCTCAGGATCTGCGCACGGCGGTGATGGCGCTCTATTGGAGCATGTGCTCAAGCGGGTGGTCGAGGGTCATGAAGCGCAGAGCGCAGGTGGTTTCGAGAGGGCCGCGGCGGCGAGCTTCCTCATCAGCGCTGATATGGCGCATGCTCTGCATCCAAATTACGCGGACCAGCACGATGGGCACCACAAGCCTCTCTTGGGTGGTGGGCCAGTGATCAAGACACACACGAATCAGCGCTATGCGACGGATGGTGAGACCTCCGCACGATTTCGTTTAGCCTGTGAGGCTGTTGATGTCCCCGTGCAGGAGTTTGTCATCCGCACGGATCTGCGATGCGGCTCGACTATTGGCCCCATCGCATCGGCCAACTTGGGGATGCGTACGGTCGACGTCGGATGCGCGATGTTGTCGATGCATAGCATTCGAGAGCAGGCGGCGAGCGTCGATGTGGCTCGAATGACCTCCGTTAAAGCGCACATCCTCCAGGGCGGCTGACACCTCAGACGGTCCAAGAAATTTGCCTTTAAGTCGACGGACGCCCCATGCTGAAGACATGAGCATGCTCTCACCTCTTCGTATCTTGGCGCTGTCTGCGCTGCTGCTGTTGGTTCTCAGTGGTTGCCGATCCCGTCTCGGAGGGGATTGCGACTCCAATGACGGCTGCGCCCTCGGCTTGTACTGCAACATGGAGAAGAAGGTCTGCGAAGATCGCGGGCGACTTCTTAAGAAGCAGGCCGAGGAGATCTACGTCTACCCAATCCCTGGAAAGAAGGCGGTTGTGCCAGCCCCTGTGCCGATACCGTTGCCGGGAGTTCAGCCGTCGCCGCCTCCCCAGGCGGTCCCTGGGACACCCTAATCCGTACTTAAGACGTCTTTTTTGTGCTGATGAGCCCAGAATTTGAGTCAGTTGGTGATCCCGGTGTCTGGTTTTGGTAGTGTCCGCGGCAAGTTTTCTCACCAAACGGATGGTCGGACGCGATGCGCATTGAGGACTTAAAGAACGAAAAGATTGGGATCTGTGTCTCCGGAGGGCTTGACAGCAAGACGGTGACAACTCGAATGCTCGAGGATGGGCTGGATGTACTCTGCTTCTCTGCTGACCTAGGTCAGCCCGATGAGGAAGACATCAACGACATCATCGTCAAGATGGACACGACGGGTGCCGAGACGACCATCGTGGATCTGAAAGATGAGATGGCGGAGGCCTGTTTCTTGGTCTTGACGGCTCAGGCGACCTATGACGGAGGGTATTGGAACACGACGGGGATCGCTCGCGCTGTGACAGTGACCGGCCTCATCGGTGCGATGAAGGCGCGTGGCTGCACCGTGCTCTCCCATGGCGCGACTGGTCGAGGAAACGATCAGGTTCGTTTTGAGCGGTACACTAATGTCTTGGCACCTGAGATGAAGGTCTACGCACCTTGGCGTGACCTCGGACTACTCGAGCAGTTTCCTGGGCGCACCGAGATGGCCGCCTACTTGCGAGACAAGGGGATCGAGGCGGACACAGGTCCTAAGAAGCGCTACAGCACCGACGCCACCCTCGCCGGCCTCTCCCACGAGGCGGAGGATCTAGAGGAGCTGGATACGCCCTGCCTCATCGTAGACCCGATCATGGGAGTCTGGCCTCAGGACGCGCCCGACGCCATCGAGTCGGTGACACTGCGCTTTGAAGCGGGACGCTGCGTCGCCATCAACGGTGAGGCGGTCGCCCCCATCCAAGCGATGGAGCGGGCCAATGACATCGCGGGTCGTAACGGCATCTGGATGAAGAACGCGCTGGAGAACCGAATCATCGGCACCAAGAGCCGCGGGGTCTACGAGGCGCCGGGCATGGAGCTGCTTGGCTTCGGGCTCAACGCTGTGTATCAGGCCACGATGGACCGGCGCGCGAGCCTTCTCTTTAAGAGTCTATCGGATCTCGTGGGTCAGCAGATCTACGATGGACGGCTCTATGACCCGGTTACTCGAGCCGCATTGGCGGCCATCGACTCCTTGGCTCAGTACGCCATCGGTACCGTCAAGGTGGGGATGTACAAAGGTAACCTCTACTTCGAGGCGCTCACGGACTGTCCCCACTCCCTCTACAATCCGGCGGACTCCTCCATGGAGGCGAGCGATGGACTCAACCCACACAGCTCTCAGGGCTATCTTGAGGTTGAGAGCGTGGAGGCCCTCGTGATGGCGCAGTCGGGTCAGATCAAGGTCTGAGTCCTCTAAAGGATCCATTGAGCTCCCCGCCGATATGAGCGCGTCAGACACCACCTCGGTTCGGATCACTGATTTGGACTGGCGCGCGCGCGGCCTGGTTCGCCTCGGCGGACGTCTATGCCGACTCCCTGGGGTTCTCCCGGGTGAGCAGGTCACCCTAAGCCTCGATGAGCACCCAAACATCTTGGCGGTCGACGAGGTGTCGGCCGACAGAGTGGACGCAGGCTGTGCTCAGGTTGCCCATTGCCCAGGCTGCCAACTTCGTCATGCCACCTCAGATTTCTCATTCAGCTGGCGGTCCGAGCGGGCGCTCCAGGACCTCCGCAGTGCCGGACTCAAGATACCCTACGTTGGCCATCTTCTCGGTCAGGCGTCGAGAGATGGGTATCGTGTCCGCGCAGTTGCCCACGCCATGACGACACCCGATGGTGAACTCCTCCTTGGAATGCGCGGCCGTCGCAGTTCGGTCGAGCTAGGTCGCTGTCCAGTCCAATCGCCTAGGTGCCGAGAGCTCATCGACGCCCTTGAGAGGGACCTTCGGTCTCTCGGTCTGCGAGCGTACGATTCACAGACGCGCACGGGAGAGCTCAGGCACGTCGTCATCGACGCACCAGTGGATTGCGGTGAGGGGGTGCCCCAGAGTCCGCCAAACTACCCTCGCTCGAGGGTCACCCTCTGCTTTGGGCGCCCCATTGAATTGGAGCCTCTTGCAGACAGCGTCTTGGTGGAGGTGGATGACGTCGCCGTCGTCGCGGACATCCTTCCATTTCGAAGCCCAAGCTTATTCGCGAGACCAACTCAATTACGGGGGGGCGCCGCGATCGATATGCGTGTTGGGTCGGATTGGCTTAGGGCGAGCTTACCGGCTTGGACGCCACAGACTCCGGAGACCGTACCCGTCGTTAAGCAGAGTATCTTGAGCTGGTTGGGTGACCTGGAACAGCAGCGGGTTCTAGAGGTTGGATGCGGTGTGGGCACGAACAGCTTGGCCATCGCTCGCATCGCTGATCTCTTGGTGGGGGTCGACTCGAGCAGGTCGGCGATTCTGGATGCCACCTACAACGCTGGCCGCGCTGGACTTGATAACTGCGAATTTAGGGTAGGTGAGGCCGAGAAGGCCTTAGCGAGAGTCTTAGCCAAGCACCGCACCTTCGATGCTGTTGTATTACACGCGATGCGCCGACCTTTTGGAGCACGCGCGATGGCCGCTGTCGGACAGATGAATCCATCCCGGGTCATCTATCTGGGACCCAGTCCGCGGAGCATCGCCGAAGATCTCTCGCACCTTCGCTCCTATGAGATCACTGAATTGGGTTTCATCGACCAGAGCCCAGGTACGACAGGTCTCCTCACCCTCTGCGCCTTAACGCCCACCGAGGCTTAGAAATCCGCATTTTTGGGTGGGGTTTTATCTTTATTAGTTTCATTGTTTCACCGATTTTGATAATCGTTTTCATCGGTAGGGCATGAAGCGCTGAGTCGTTAATCGTGAGTCAGTCCTTCGCTTTGGGTGTGCCCAACATTTGAAACCCCGGGGGATACAGTGTCTGCGACCATACGTTATCTGTCCGCCATCGCGCTGGCTTTGGTGCTCTGCGCCTGCTCGAAGACGTCTGAGACCTCATCGGAGGTTAAACAGGCCGCGTCTGCGACTGACACCGCCCAGGCCCCGAAATCTCAAGGGACAAAGAAGGCCCTCGGTCAAGAGGTGCCCAAGAGCAAAGGGACGCCGATGGATCTCGCGGCGGCCGCAAAAGCCTTTGGTGACTATCGGACTCAGGCGGATACGCTCGTAGCAGAGATTAAGGCGAAGAAGCCTGCGGCTGAGATCGCCCAGCTCGCTACCACCTTGACGAATACGGGTCTCAGCATCGCGCCGATCGTCGCGACGAAGTTCGCCGCCTGTAAAGAGTATATCGCGGCGGTGATCGCGGCGGCGCCTACGATGCACACTCTGCCTCTCGAGGAGATCGAGAGTGGGTATCACAAGGATGGAAAGCTACCCAAGAACAGCCAAGGGGAGTGCTATCACGCCAAAGACCTAGTGGTTCACCCTGCCACAGTCGTCGCTCTGGCGAAGGCGGGCCTTGGGACCCCTGAAGGGGACGCCGCGGCCGAGGCTGAGATCGTGGAGGTGTTGACTCACTTGGGCCAACTGAAGACCTCTCTCGGTCTTAAGGAGTAGCGCTGCGATGACGGTATATCTCTGCAAAGGTAAGGCATGTCGCAAGAAGAAAGAGGCCTATCGCAATCTAAGAGCGCAGCTTGAGAGTGTCGCGGAGGTTCAAGAGGTCGGATGCCAGAAGTGTTGCTCGGGTCCCGTGGTCGGGATCGAATTCAAGGGTCAGGTTGAGTGGTTCAGTAAACTGAGAGGCAGCGGTCGTCAGCGTGAAGTCGTCCGTGCCCTGCGTGAAGGCCAACCCAGCAAACTGCTCAATAAGCGTCGAGAGAATAAGCGGAGCGGTAAGCTCCGCTAGGCCATCTCTTTCAGACGGACACACCTTAGAAGGTGTGCGCATACCCCAGATTCAGATG
>CALELH010000679.1 GCA_937902595.1 uncultured Myxococcales bacterium | reverse complement strand
TGTCTTTGCCTGGAAAGCGGCTAAGACCGTCAAGTCAAACGCCATCATCATCGTTAAGGATGGGGCGACGGTCGGTGTCGGTGCCGGTCAGATGAACCGCTTGGAGTCCTCGAAGATCTCCGCTTCACTCGCGGGAGATAAGGCGAAGGGAGCGGTCCTCGCATCGGACGCGTTCTTTCCTTTCGCCGATGGCCTGGAAGCGGCCGCAGCATGTGGGGTCAGCGCGGTCGTCCAGCCGGGTGGATCCATTCGGGATGACGAGGTGATCGCCGCCGCCGACCGCTTGGGGATCGCGATGGTCTTCACCGGTGTCCGGCACTTCAAGCACTGAGGAGACGAGAAGATGACGTATCGAATTGAAGTGAGTCCTCGTGAAGGCTATTTGACCGAGGCGGCCGACGCGCTCTTATCGGAGATCAGCAGCCTCGGTATCGACAGCGCTGCCAGCGTCGCCATTAGTCAACTCTTCTTCGTTGATGGTGGGATTACCCGTGAGGACGCTGAACGTCTCGCCGCAGAGGTGTTGGCGGATGACGTCACCGAGACCTTCACTGTACGCGAGTTGTCAGCGGGCACGAGCAATGACAGCGTTGGGGCCATCGAGGTCTCTTGTAAGCCGGGGGTCACAGATACCGTGGCAGAGACGCTCTCTGAGAGCGCTCGGCAGCTCGGCGTCAGTGGCCTGGAGCGGACCGCGACCGCCACTCGATACTTCATCAGGGGAGACGTCGCCTCAGAACAACTACAGCGCATCGCTCGTGGACTCCTCGCGAACGAGGTCGTCGAGCAGTGGAGTGTCGGCTCCGAGATTGAGCCGCCCTTCGCCAACACAGTAGAGGTCAGTGGCCAGATCGACCGGATTCCACTTCGATCTGCGAGCGACGAACGTCTACTGGAGATCAGTAAAGAGCGACGGCTCTCCATGAATTTGGAGGAGATGCGCGCTGTCCAAGAGTACTACCTGTCCAAAGATCGAGAGCCCACGGATATGGAGCTTGAGATGCTCGCTCAGACCTGGTCGGAGCACTGCGTTCACAAGACCTTCAAGGCTCACATCAGCTATGTAGAGCGCTCGGAAGAAGGGGCGCTCATTCCCGGATCTGAGAAGATCGTCGACTCCATGTTCGACGTCTATCTCAAGGCCGCGACCAAGCAAGCGGACAAGCCATGGATTCGTTCGGTCTTCGTGGACAACGCAGGCATCGTCGCCTTCGATGATGAGTTCGATGTGGCCCTGAAGGTGGAGACCCATAACCACCCATCCGCGCTCGAGCCATTTGGTGGCGCGAACACTGGGGTTGGCGGCGTCGTTCGTGACATCCTAGGTGTGAGCGCACGCCCAATCGCGAACACAGACGTCTTATGTTTTGGGCCCCAGGATGTCGATCCTGCCTCAATGCCTGATGGGGTTCTTCACCCTAAGCGTATCGCTAAGGGAGTCATTAAGGGCATCGAGGACTACGGCAATAAGATGGGGATCCCGACGGTCAATGGAGCCATCGTCTTTGACCCCGGCTATACCGCGAATCCGCTCGTTTATTGTGGGTGTCTTGGGATCCTGCCAACAGGCAGCCATCGCACGGAGCCTCAGGTGGGGGACCGCGTGGTGGTGATCGGGGGCCGGACTGGCCGTGATGGCATCGGCGGGGCAACCTTCTCGTCCATGGAGATGACCCACGAGACCGGAGAGATCGCGGGAAGTTCGGTTCAAATCGGGCATCCAATCAATGAAAAGCAGGTCCAAGAGGTTGTCTGTGAAGCGCGAGATCGCGGTCTTTATACCGCTATTACGGATTGCGGCGCGGGCGGGCTCTCTTCCTCTGTCGGCGAGATGGCAGAGGAGCTCGGTGCGAGCATTCAGCTTGAAGGCGTTCCTCTAAAGTACCCTGGCTTACAGCCCTGGGAGATATGGTTGAGCGAAGCTCAGGAGCGCATGGTCTTGGCCGTTCCGGACGAGAGCTGGGCGGACCTCGTAGAGATCTGCGAGCGTCGTGGCGTTCCGGTCACCTCAATCGGTCGTTTCAGTGGCGATGGTATGTTGACTGTCCGTTACGGCGACACCCTCGTTGGAGAGCTGAGCACGGACTTTCTGCACAACGGGATTCCTCAGCTGCGTCTCTCGGCAGAATGGACCGTGCGCCCCGCTCAGCCCATCTCACTTGAGATAGACGAAGCGAGCGCCTTCTTAACGGAGCTCGTCGGGACACCTGATTTGTGTAGCCGGGAGAGCATCGTACGGCAGTATGACCACGAGGTTCAGGGAGGTACTGCCGTCAAGCCATTGGTCGGCGTAAAGGCTGATGGCCCAGGGAATGCGGCGGTTATCGTCCCCATGGCGGCGAGAGAGCGAGGCCGTACAGATCGGGGCGTCGTGCTTGGCTGTGGGGTCAACCCGCACTACGCTAATTATGATCCGAGAGCTATGGCTTGGTCTGCTGTCGATGAGGCGGTCCGTAACGTCGTCTCGGTCGGTGGTAATCCCGATGAACTCTCGTTGCTCGACAACTTCTGTTGGGGCAACCCCAATAAGCCGGACCGCCTCGCTGGGCTCGTCCTCGCTGCGCAGGGGTGCTACGACGGGGCTGTGGACTATAACGCCCCCTTTATCTCGGGGAAGGACAGCCTCAATAACGAGTACACCGGAGCCGACGGCGAGAAGCACGCCATCCCGGGTACGATTCTGATCACTGCGATGGCGATGGTTCCGGATGTTAGATGTACTGCGACGTCGGACTTCAAGAGCGCAGGGAACGCTATCTTAGTCGTCGGCGACACCCTCGATGAGCTTGGCGGCGCAGTCGCAGCTCGTATGCTCGGTGTTTCGGGCGGTCACAGCCCGAGCAGGGTCGCGAGTGCGCCAAAGAACGCACGTGCTGTTCACCAGGTGATTCGACAAGGGTTCACAAACACCTGTCACGATTGCAGCGAGGGCGGTCTAGCGGTGGCCTTGGCCGAGATGGCCATTGGTGGACGCCTTGGATGCGAGGTGTCTTTGAAAGAGCTGCCAGTGACCCAACCCCTGTCGACGACAACCGCTGCGTTCAGCGAGTCCAACGCGCGCTATATACTCGAGGTGTCTCCAGACAAGCTAGACTCCGTCCTCGCGACGCTGGCAGGCTGCTCCGTTGCCCAAATCGGGGTCACGACCACGAGCGGTGTACGTATCGATGGCGTCGATGGTGAGGCGTTCATTCAGGTATCGACGGAGGCGCTCGCTGCTTCCCACGCAAATACGCCTGTCTAGCGCTCACATATCTTCGACGCAGATTGAGTCGGGGGGTGGGGTGCAGACGCCTCGCCGACCACATGCTTGCGCGTCGTCGCAGGGTTGGCCCCTTCGGTCTTCGCAGCGGCCTTCGACGCACAGATGAACGATGTCGCAGTCATCTTCGCTCGCACAGCGGCAGGGCCCTTGGGTGACCCTGGGGCCCTCTGATTCTTGTGCGGCCCGCCTTCGGTCTTCGTAGCCAATTAGATAACTCACGCCAGCATACAATTGGCGCTCGATGACGGTACGGCGGTCCAAGAAGCTCGCTGCGTCACACGCCAACTCATCAGCGCGTTCGTCGCAGCAGTTCAACTGGAGGAAGAGGTTCGCGACGCTGCTTACACCATCAGCCTGAATGCAGTAGGTGTCAGTCTCCTCTGGCACGAAGCGGCCAAAAACCTCTGGGGCGTCGACTCTCGCGCACGTTGGTTGCCACTCAGAGCCCCACTCTAGATCGCCGACGTCGCGAAGCAGTGGGACACCCAGCATCATCTCTGCTGGATGGGCGCACTCGCCAGGCTCGTCCCGTCGCGCGGCATCCTGGCAGCAGCCCTGAAAACATATCTGTTCTTGTCGGCAACCGTTACAGACGAGTGACTCGCAGGAGCCTTCCAGACATCGCCGTGCGTCACCGCAGTCTAGGTCCCTTTGGCAAGGAGGAGGGGCAGGCGTCGCGTCATGTTGTCCCATATCGAGAGGTAGAGACACATCCCTGTCTGGCCCGGAGGCAGGCGTCGAGTCCACTCCTGCGTCGGTTAGAGGAGAGGTATCTTGATCCACTTGGCTGTCAGCCATGAGAGGAGGGGCAGGGGAACCATCAAGCGGCTCTGGGAGGTTTGTGTCCGGCGTGGCGTCGAGGTCCAAGGTGTCCAGCACCTGCCCATCCAGGGTGGCGTCGGGGCTCTCACCACCGTCCACGAGCAATGAGCACGCCGACAAGAAAATTGCGATTATGAGTAGTGGCCATGCCTTCATTCTACAGTTGTACTGTGTCCGTCTTCCTCATGGAAGGCTCAGGGTTTGGTAGCTATTTGCCAGACTTTAACCGGACCCCCAAGGCGACCTTATGGTCTTCTTCTAGCGACGCTGTGTTCGAGACTCTGACGGTACAATATCCTTGTTTTGGCGCCTTGGGAGGTACACGGATAGCCCCGATATGGAAGCCGCTCTTCTTGTCATATCTCAGTGACCGCCGAACATTCGAGAGTCCCGGTAGATACGCCGTATATCGTTCATCTGGAGTGCCGTCGATGGCGATCTGTATCACTCCGCCCGGGGGCGCGGCGTCGCTGACCCAAACGTGACCAAAGGACGCTGCGCTTGACTTCGCGGAGGCCAACTGAGTGGCCAAGCCTAGGATGAGCGCCACGAGAGTAGCCACCAATAGGGTGCTCGCTGGAGACACCAGCATATACGATTGGGCGATTGAGTTTGGCCGGTTATCTTTCAAATTGTCCATCTCAAGTGTCCTCCAGTGATTCTAGGATCAGCTCTTTGTGACTCATCGATATTGCATTCACCGTGCCATAATGAGACAGCCTCAACCTCCTACGCGCTCCATGCATTTAAGCTGTAATTAATAGCTAGAATGCTTTGATATACAGCGTCCTTTGAACCCTGGGGCAGCTCGTCCGATGGTGTGCAGACGGTGTCTCATTGAGCCGGTACGCAGGGGGTTTGACAGGGCTTTGGAGGTCAAAGTTCCCAAAGACCTAATCAAGACGTCCTGTTGACTCAGACCCTTCAAGTGAACTTGTCGAAGGTTCCGGTCGAATGAACACGGCCTGAAAGCTCTTCGCGGTCCGTCAGGTATCTACATGCGAACGCTGCTAGCAGGCAGCCGAGCGCTACTCCTAGGAGTAAAGCCCAGTGACATAAGGCAAATGGCAACATCATCTCCAACCCCCCAAGCGCTGTATCGTTTTACACAGCTTCATTTACGCTTACCGATATCTCGATTTGAGAAACTGCAGGAACGATGCCAAACAAAAAGAGGTGTTTTGTCCCTTTTGGGAGCGCTTGATGATGCTAAATGTGTCTTTGGTGCTTTTGTGGATTCAAATAATAGATGACTGGATGGTGGACAGGATCTCTTTGGGCCCCATCGTGTCCGGCAGCCACCTTAGGTTTGGATGTTGAGCGGAGAGGTGAGCCCAGCGCGCCGGTTGGGTAGAGAAGTCATGGGAGAGTAAGATGGGGATGTGGGCATGCCCTGCGCTCTTGAGAGCGTCCAGGATAAACAGGCCCTGGTTGCGCTCGAGGAACCTCCATCCTCGCTCATCATCGCCCCCATGTCTCGCGGCCATCGCCTCGTGGTCCCCAAGGAGATCGCCGCGGGGAGTTCGATCAAAGCACATGTCCAAATAGATAAGGTCGATGGAGGTCGAGCTGAGACTCTCAAGGGCTTCAGCGCCTGAGTGCACCTGAATGTATTCGAAGCCGACGACGAATCGCTCCAATAGCTCCAAGTACTCATGCCCGTCTTCGATAATTAGAATCTTTGGTGAGCTCATAGCGCCCATTCTCC
>CALELH010000678.1 GCA_937902595.1 uncultured Myxococcales bacterium | reverse complement strand
GGCTGGAAAGCAGCTTAAGGCTCGAGTGCAGTCTATTTGATTCGGCCGTAAGGCGGATCGATAAAGAGTAACAGGCGACCGAGTGGTCGCCTGTTCTCGTTTCAGGTACGCGTATCTTGCTTCTGAGTGAGGCGCGGGTTACCGCAGAGCCTAGCCGGTGAACATCGGGGGTAAAGGGCGTTGATGGATCTACTGCTCGAAGACACTTGGATCACCGCGATTGTAGGTGGGGTGCTGGTCACTTTGCTTACGGTGCTGTGGGTCTTTATTCGCGTTCGACGGGCACGTGAGTCTGCTCGGCCCAGAGGGATTGGCGCAGCCTTGGCTTATTGCCTAGATGGCGACCTCTCCGAAGCCCGCACCATCTTAGAAGGGCGCATCCGTCTCAGAGAAGGCGAGCTCATCGATAGCATTATCGGCTTGGTCGCTGTTCTGAGAGCTCAGGGAGAGCTACAGAGAGCGCGCGGCATCTTAAACCGTCTGGTGGAGCCGGGTCAGCAAGCGTGGGTTGATGCGCTGCGGATTCGTCTCGAGCTGGATGCAGGCCAAACCCAGGTCGCTGCAGACTACGTTATGGAGTGCCCGAGAGTGCCGCTTGGCCTTGGTGTCGCTGCCCTGGCCCGGGATGGTCGATGGGGAGAAGCTCTTCGCGTCTATAGGCATCGAACCTCACGAAAAACTCGATCGAGTCGGCTCGAGGCCGAGCTCGTCGCAGGGGCAGCGGCGCAGGCGTTCAGTCAGGGTCAAGAGAAGGCCGGTAGGAAGGCGCTTAAACGCTCACTTTCACTCAATGAAGACGCCTTGCTTCCCCTCGTTGTAGGGGCTCGTTTTCACCCGAAGGAGAGCGATCGGGCCGAGCTCCGTGAGAGACTTCGAGCGCGTTGGCCTTGGACGATGAATGATTTAGGTGAAACCATTAGCGTCGGTGCGACATCCGATGTGTTACAGGCCGCTCGCGCCGAGTATGACGTGGGGAAGACTGAGAAGGCTCTGGCCACACTGAGGGACAGACTGGACGTCCACCCTATGGATTGGAGAGTACGTCAGCAATACACGGATTGGGTCCTTGAACATGGGGATTCAGGCGCGTGGCGTGGCGAACTCGCTGAGTTGACGACGCTCCTCGAGAAGGTGCTCGGAGCTGCGGTGCAGGGATTTTGTAGTCATTGCGGCCTTGCGGTCGCTGAACCGGTGATTATTTGTCCTAGGTGCGACTCTATCGGGACCGTTGGTTGGGAGCCCAGGAATAGTGAGCTTCAGCCTCGATATTTGGACGACCCGGTGGGCGCGCGGATGAATACTTTGTTTGAGGATTGACAGACTAGAATCTAGCGCAGGGGCTCGAGTTGACACTGGGCCTTTTCAAATGCTAATTTTTAGTCACTTCGTGTAATGGTGTAAGCATGTCGAATCGGACCTTCCACTTACGCTGCTCTTTCTGCGGAAAGGAAGCAGTTGATGTGCGCAAGCTCATCACAGGGCCACAGGTGCACATCTGTGATGAATGTGTAGCGCTGTGCAATGAGATCTTGGCGCAGGATGGCGGCGTCGAGCCGACGGAAGGTGTCGAGCAGGAGAGGCTGCGGCCCAAAGAGATTAAGGCTTATCTAGATGAGCATATCATCGGGCAAGAAGCCGCCAAGAAGAGTATCTCTGTTGCAGTCTACAACCATTACAAGCGTATTAACGCCGAGACCGCAGAGGATGACGATGAGGTGCAGCTCTTTAAGGGCAACATCCTCATGGTCGGACCAACGGGGTGCGGTAAGACCGCCATCGCTCAATCACTCGCTAAGCTATTAGACGTTCCCTTCGTCGTCACTGACGGCACCTGCCTCACCGAGGCGGGTTATGTGGGTGAGGACGTCGAGAGCATCATTAAGTCTCTATGGATCGCCGCTGATCGCGACGTGGAGAAGGCGTCCCGTGGCATCGTCGTTATCGACGAGATCGACAAGATCGCTCGCCGAGGAGATGGTGGCGCCAGCACTCGTGATGTGGGTGGTGAGGGAGTTCAGCAGGCCCTGCTCAAGATGATCGAGAGTGGTACGGTGACGATCTATCCAGACGGCGCTCGTACACGACCAGGTAAGGAACTCATTCAGATCGACACGACACATGTGCTGTTCATACTGTGTGGTGCGTTTGTGGGGATCGAGCGGATCATCAAGCAGAGAAAGTGCCCGGGTACCATTGGCTTTGGTGCTGACACCCGAGACCGCCCTCAGGACGCTGGCTACAATGAGCTGATTCATGAAGTGACTCCAGAGGACTTCATTAAGTTTGGTTTGATCCCTGAGTTTATGGGGCGGCTCCCGGTGACGGTACCGTTCGAGAGCCTCGATGAGGATCATCTGTATGAGATCCTGTGGAAGCCAAAGAACTCGTTGATCAAGCAGTACAAGCGACTCTTCGAATTCGAGAAGGTTAACCTTCGGTACACGCCGGACGCGATGCGTGCGGTGGTGCGGGAGGCGATCAGCCGTAAGAGCGGAGCCCGTGGCCTTCGCGCTATCTTAGAAGAGATTATGCTCGACATCATGTACGAGCTTCCGGATCTAGAGGGTGTTCGAGAGTGCGTCATCAATGAGGGGGTCGTCGTCAACGGTGACCGCCCAGAGTTGGTCTTACAGAAGCAGAGCGCATAAACGCAGCTGAGCACCTAATTCAGCGCCCATACTCCTAATACAGTGGCACGATCGTCGTTTCTACCTGTCTACTGATCCGCGTATGCCGTGGACAAATCTCTGAATATCGACTGGATTCTTGCTTCCTGCCTTGACAGGAGGACGGACCCCGCATTACACCAACCAACGACTTTTGTTCGTCAAAAGGTGAACTGTCAACATTCGTCAGTCACCCGGGCGTACTCGTGTCGAGGGATAGAAGGGGCTCCGTCCAGTTTCGTGACGAGGTGCTCTTCCAAGGAGCAAAAGCATGATGACGTTGCGACGAATCTTTCTGGTGCTTGTCACCTTTACTTGCGTGGTCTCTGTAGCGAACGCTGAAGAGGCTAAGGACAAGAAGACCGACGCCAAGGCAGCGGAGGCGACGGAAGATACGAAGAAGAAAGAGAAGCCAAAGGGAGAGAAATACCCGGTTGGCGCTTCAGCTAGCTTGAGCTACGGCTTCAACCACGCCAACTTTGTTGAGTCGAACGGTGACTTTGGCTACCAGCGTGTGTCTGCTAGCGCCAACGTCTCTTACAAGGTCCTTGAGAAGGTCTCCCTTTCGAGCGGTTTGAGTGTCTCTAAGGTCGTAGCGACCGCCTATGATAACAGCGGCGGCAGCTCTAGGAACACCTTGGCTCCGTGGGAGATCAATGACGTCTCGCTTTCGGCGGCGTACGGGAACTTTTATAAGATCCCTGTCGTAGATATCGGCCTCTCGGCCTCCTTGGGCCTAGGCTTTCCACTGAGCAAGCGAAGCTCAGCAGCGGGCCTCCTCATGTCAACTAGCCCCGGCGTAAGCGCCAGCTGGGCGGCGGCGGGCTTCAGCGTTGGTCTGAGCGCTGGGTACACCTTCTTTCTCAACGAGAGCGCGACTGTTCCTCTCGACTGTGATGCAGCGCCTCATAACTGCGTGGTGTCCGGAGGCGACACAGCTATCCCGAACGCACTCCACAATATCCGTGGGGCCCTTAGGCTCGGGTACAGCATCCTGGACAATTTGAGCTTGAGCACGTCGTACTCGATCGCGAACGGCTACGGAGCTGTGTCCTACGAGGATGATGAGGTCACCAGTGATTACGCTCAGAGCGGCACTCAGTCCGGTACCGGGCGGCACTCTTTCTCATTAGGTTTGAGCTATCGGCCGCTGCCTAAGACCGGAATCTCTCTGTCATACCGCAACGGTGGTGGGCTGTGGGTCTATGAGGGGCCTGACCGAGCTGTGAGTGGAAGCGCTAAGTTTAATCAGCCGTTCTTCGACACCAAGAACGACAACTTTCATGGCGCAACCTCCTACGGCATCAGCCTCTCGCAAAGCATCTAAGTCTGTCAGCCTGTGTCGACCGCTTTCGTTCTTAGGGAGCCTGGTCGATTGACAGCCCGCAGGTGATTCACTCGCTGACCTGCGCGATCGCCTCTCATCCTCAAGAAATAGACACCTAATAACGCCAAAAGAGGCCACCCCACAGTTGTGCTCCCATATCTGGGTTTGTACGATGTCAGTCGGGTACAGCCCTTGGGGAAATGAGTCTTCGTGTGAGCGTATTGGCCAATTGGCTATTACGCCGTGAACCGTGGCAGCGATCGTGTCAGCGGTGAGACGCCTGTGCCCGTCTGTGAAGCCACTTCGATTTGGACGGCAATATGACCGAAGAGATACGCACTTTCCTTGAGCGACTGGACACCAATCCGAACGATCTCGAAGCGCTAGAGTTGCTTGAGAGCGCTTTCTTTGAGGCCGCTGATTTCGACGGGCTGTACACCCTCTATCAAGACCGAAGCCGAAGCTTGGATGAGGCTGAGTCAAGAATGGTCTGGGGTGAGCTGGTCGGGCGCCTAGAGGAGAGGGCGGTGAGTCTCGCCGACGCCGCTCAGAGAGCGAGCCTTGATTTGCTCGTAGGCAGAATTCTGGACCAGGCGCTGGGGTTGGCCGAGGACGCTCACCATTTCTACATGGCCGCACACCGACTTGACCCTGCGAACATCGAGGCTCTCGAGGCCTCCCGTGATCTGGCGATGCGTCGGGAGCAGTGGCTCCTCGCGTTTCAGTTGGCAGCCTTAGAGGCTAGGGGGGGAGAGGATCCCTCTAGGCAGGCGCGAGCGTTTCTATCCATGGCGCAGATCTGTGATGAGCAGTTGGATCGCCCTGCGAGCGCATACCGTTGGGCCGCAAAGGTGCTCGAGGTTGAGCCAGGTAATCATGACGCGACGGCGATGCATGGCCGTCTCGCCTCCGTCGGCGGTCCAAAGGAGTCACGCTATCTCTCGCTCCTTGAAGAGGTGCGCATCGTGCGAGACCGACGCCAACGCTCGGCGATGATGGTCGAGCGAGCGAGCGCCTGGTTTGACGAGGCGCCGGATGACGCGTGGGTTGAAGAGGCGCTTCGAGCGGTCCTCGCCAAGGATCCACGGAACGCTACAGCCCGAAGCCTCTTGGATGAGTACTACGAGGCGAATCATCGATGGCTTGAGCTGTCCCGTTATCTAACAGAGCGCGTACGGAACACACCGCGAAAGAGCGACCGCTTAGCGGTGTACAAGCGCTTGGCGGAGGTTGCCCAATTCAACCTGCAAGATGACGAGCAGGCGGTGGGGTGGCATCGCGAGGTGCTTCGTCTGAGCCCGGTTGAGAAGCACTCTCTCCAATTCTGCGTTGATTACTACAGTCTGCGAGAAGATTGGCGAGGCTTAGTTGGGGTCTATGAGTCAGCGCTTCGAACGCGCCATAGAGGCGGCGATGAGGCCGCTATGCTGGTGCAGATTGCCATGTTGCTGTGGAAGAAGCTCCAGGACCACGACGCGGCTGAGGGTTATTTTCGGCGCATTAAGATGAGCAATCCCCGACACATGCTCATGCTGCAGTTCTATACCGAGTACTTCCAGATTAAAGGGGATAATAAGCGGCTGCTTAACGTCCTGTCAGCTCGACAGAGCGCATCCACTGAGCCGGAGCAGCGCTTGGAGCTAGGGATCGAGATGGCCGAGATTGCCGAGGTCAAAGTAGGCAATCGAGAGAAGGCGATCGACATTTGGAAGGGTCTTCTCAAGATCGACCCTGATCTCGAAGAGGGGAGACTCGCTCTCCGTCGACTCTATGAAGGCGCGAAGAAGTGGAACGCGCTGCTAGAGTTTTATAAGGAGGACCTTCGTGGGCTTCCCGACGGCGACGTTGATGGCGCCATCTCCATCTATCAGCAGATGGTCGCGATCTATCGGGACCGACTTCGTCTGCCGGTCATGGTCGTTAACGTCTACAACCAGATTCTACAGCTGGATCCGGACAACCTCGATGCGCTGAGCGCCCTAGAGGAGAGATATCGTCGCGGTAGCCGATGGAACGATCTCGTGCAGGTGCTCGATCGGCGCGCGGCCATCGCTCGAGAGAGCGGAGATACGGACCGCTATATCGATCTGTGTGCTGAGCTCGCCGAGCTCTGGGCCCGTCGCTTCTCAAACCAAGCGAAAGCGACGGAGTACCTTGAGGAGATTCTCCAGCACCGCCCCGATGACCCAGAGGCTCTGAGCCGACTGGTTGCAGCCTGTAAACAGCGTAAGGATTGGCCAGGCCTCTTTGAGGCGTACCAGAGAAAGCTCGCTCTTCTAGAGAACGAAGAGAGGCTTCGGTTGCTCGCTGAGATGGCGGATCTAGCGCTTAAGCGCTTGGATAATCTCGATGAGGCCATCGAGCTGCGTCGTCAAATTCTCGAGGCCGACCGCGACAACGATGCGTCTTGGAGCGCGCTCCAGTCGCTCTTTCAGCGCGGGGATCGTTGGGATGACTTGGCGGATCTCTTTGCGGACCGGGTCAGCCTACTGGACGGGCCTGAGGCCGTACGCTATCTGCGCCGCTTAGCCGAGGTCTGTGAGAGCCAACTTGGAGACCAGGGCCGCGCGGCGGTCGCTTGGCATGACATTCTAGAGAGAACGCCCGAGGACAAGTCTGCGGAGAACCAGCTTCGAGAGCTCTACGTCAGCAGCCAAGACTGGCATGCATTGGAGATGCTGTTTGGCGACCGCGGGAAATGGTCGGTTCTAGTCGGTGTGTTCAGTGGTCTCGTTGAGCGTGGAGATGAGCTGGAGCTACGGTGTCATCTCTTGGAACGTATGGCCCGCATCTGCTCTGAGGAGCTGGAGGACGAAGCTGGCGCGAATGACTGCTGGGAGAAGCTCCTGGGCCTCGACCCGGGCAACGCCGTCGCGTCGGGGATCTTAGTACCCAGGTATCGCGAGTCGGGTCAGTGGCGTAGGCTCGCGGATGTGTTGAGCGCGGAGCTTACGGTGGCCGTCGAGGCGCCGTTTGCGCGGCTCTTGGAGCTGGCCAAGGTCTACGATGAGCAGCTTGAAGATCAGGGCCTCGCGCTAGAGTGGTTCGCTGCGTCTTTACGGGCCGATCCGGAGCGCGTGGATGCGTTGGAAGATCTCGAGAGGGTCGCTTCGAGCTTGGGGGAGCATCAGTTCTTTGTAGACCTACTCGAGCATCT
>CALELH010000677.1 GCA_937902595.1 uncultured Myxococcales bacterium | reverse complement strand
TTTGGGAGCGCGTGGCAGGAACCGCAGGCGGCCATCATCCGTGGCCGCTCGGGGTCGTCTTTCTTCTCGAGGACTGGGGTAGCTGGACGTTGACTGGACTTGGGCTGCGGCTCAGCAGTAGGTGCCGGCACGTCAGGCTTGGGCGTCACCCTGGGCGACGCCGGCTCAGAGGGCGCTGTCTCCGTTGAACAGGAGATGAACGTCGAGCAGACGAACAGCAAGGCCAGCGCCCTTAACATATCAACCTCAAATGATTAGCCCGGCTCATCATAGGTCATGAGCAGTGACCATGACACTAATCTAGTCGGATCACGCGGGGCGCCTTCGTCTCAAGAGAGACTGGTCACTCCGTCCTTCAAATTTGGCGGAGTGTCGCATACACCGAGACGTTTGACCAAAGTGGTCGTCGGGTGTCGATGGGCCTGGAATTGGATACCTTGGGTTAAGGCACCAAGCAGCGGCAGATGAAGTCTTTCATGGATTCGTTGCAGCCCTCGCTGTCCTTGACCCGACACGTGTCGTCGATGTCTGACCCAGCGGATACGCAGGTCAGTCCCGAGGCCTCACAGACCGAGCGACAGGTCTTGCGCCGGTCCCTATCACCTTCATCTTCAGCTACGAAGAACTCGCAGACTCGGTTGTGATTTTGGTAGCCGACATCGCAGACACGCCCACGGTCTTGATATCGGTAGTCTTCACAGTGGGGTAATCCCTCGCATTGACCCGAGGCTCCACAGATACCAGATTCACTAAACTCGACCCAGGTGTTGGCGTTAAACGGCCCACGAAAAACGTGGACCAATCGGTAGTCATCGAGGTCTATTCCATATGAGATCTCGTAGGCTGCGCGGTCATCGGCCTGAGTGGCCACGTGCACCCGGACAGTCTCGATCCGCCGAGGCTGGCCTAGATCGAGAATGACGGAACCGCGGTCGTTATCGCTGGTCCAACTGGACGATAGATCGCCATCATTGAGGGCGTCACCTACGCCGCTCGTGACCTGTACCTCCACGGTTGGCTCGATGGCGAGATTGACGGGGGCCGCGCCAAAGGGCCCACCAAGCACTTCTATCTCGGACCAGACAGGTGGATGTCTTCCCTCTCGAGCGCGAATCCGAATATAGCGCGCAGGTGTAGTCACCGTGAGATCGCAATTGTCCCCGGCGTTTGCCGGCGCGAGCTCTGGTTCAATGGTGCCCTGGCACCCGGTCATCTCCCGACACCCGCTCAGATTCACTTGACCTACGACCTCTCGGGTAGGGGTATCGCAGACCTCCTCGGTGGTGGCGCATACGCCGATCCCTGTACAGGCGATCCCAGGTGCTTGCGCATATTCGATTCGATCACAGAAGATCACGTCGTCCTCTTGTCGGCGCTCATACTTTACGGCTCGTTCAGGGCACTGGATCGGAGGGCATTGGGCGTCGCTCTCTGGAGCAACGGGGGCGCCATCGGGCCCACAGAATTCACACACACCTAGACGGCTGCCAGGAGAGCAGGAGTCCATTTCAGAAGGGGAGCCACTGTCTCCTAAACTGGCGTCATCACGACCGGTGATTGGACGATACGCGTCCGAATCGCTCGGTGTAGCCGGTGTACGGAACGTCTCGTCTCCGAGGGGCAGCTTCGGATCAAGAGCCTCAGCGCATCCAACGATGAGTCCACCTGCGAAGACAGCCACACTTAGGTAGACCACGCTCCTCATCCGGCGAATCCTGGATCTAGATCATTGGTAAATGTGCAGCCCACCAGGTCTACTTCTCCACGTGTAGTGTTGGTGAGCCAGGCAAGACTGCAAGAGAGATGCCGGAGGGGTTCTCAGGAGACGATGAGCTGCGGACCACCGTATTTGGGGGGTCTAGACCGTGTGCTGTGTGTCAGCGGTGCCGGGGTATGTTGGCACCACCGCACGTGATGATGACCTGACTGCGCTATTGGATCGCAGACAGACCGATGGCGAAGATGACGGCTAAGAAGACGGCAGCCCAGAGCGCGCTTTGGTGAATCGTCCAAGGTTCACCAAGGGCGGCGTTAGGTCGGTGGTGATCACCGATACGCGTGGCGGTCGCGACGATCGCTCCCCGCAGGGTATCCAGGATACGCTTCCAGAGATCAACAATACCGCCGCCAATAGATTTCACCAATCGAGGTAGCCATCGGCGATAGATGACGTCCGTATCAATATTCAGCGACATCAGCTCTGGTGGATACATCTTGGTCCTAAACAAGATTACGAAGGCGAGCGCTGCGAAGAGCAGCAGCTGCAGCGAGGTCATAATGTGGCTCGCTGAGTAGTTGTGCCATTCGGCCCCCGCGGCGTTCGCTTGCACCTTAAAAGGTAGAATCTCATACAGCGGCGTAGGGTAAACACCCAGGAAGATACAGAAGAACGCCGCGATGCCCATGGCGATGAGCATATTCATCGGCGCCTCTTCGCAGCGCTTCCCCGAGTCATGGGCGAAGAAAGCGAAGAACGGAATCTTAATGCCGGAGTGGTCTACAACACCCGCAGACGCGATCAACAGCGCGATGAAGATCCACATGGAGCCCACATCGAAGGTGGCGGACAGCGTCATGGACTTGGTCACGAAACCGCTGAATCCAGGGAAACCGGAGATGGACAGGGAGCCGATGATGCAGAAGACCGCGGTCAGCGGCATAGATTTCGCCAAGCCACCCAGCTGTGAGGCCTTTACCGTACCGACGCGATAGAGAACGGCGCCCATCGCCATGAATAAGAGGCCCTTGTAGAGGATATGAGCGAAGGCGTGTCCAGCCGTACCGTTCAGGGCGAGCTGTGTCCCGACGCCGATCCCGACGACCATATATCCAAGCTGGTTATTGAGACTGTAGGCGAGCACCTTCCGGAGATCGTTCTCGATGACCGCAAAGATAATGGGGAAGAGCGTCATCACGACGCCGATCGGGATGAGCATCTCGGCGCCAGCGAAACCGCGAGCGAGCGCATAAATTGCTAGCTTAGTTGTAAAGGCGCTGAGGAAGACCGTGCCTGTGACGGTGCCCTCCGGATAGCTATCCTGAAGCCAATTGTGCAAGAAGGGAAACGCGGCCTTGATTCCAAAAGCGAGCAGGATTACCCAGGCCGCCATGGACACGGGGCCACGGGTGTCTGGATCCACGAACATCCCAAACAGCTGCCAATTTTCGCTTCCGTAGGTCGAGCCAAAGACAATGCCGCCGCTTGGGTTATTCGTCGTGTCGGTGACCCAAAGCAGGATGCCTAGAAAGAGAATAACCCCAGACAGGACCTGAATGATCATGTAGCGGGTACCTACGGTCGCTGAGCGCTCTGTACGGTTCGCATAGATCAGGAAAACAGACGTGATCGCCGTGAGCTCCCAGTAGACGAACAGCGTGATGAGATCGCCAGCGAAGGCGGCTCCGATGGCGGCACCTGCGTAGGTCAGCCCAGAGACATCTTGGATCGTGTCTTTTACGTGAAGCTGATAGATCACTGAGATCAGCGCAGCGAGGTGGAAAACGTAGCCCCAAACCATACTCAGCTTATCTACCCGGACGGGCAGTAAGGTGTAGCCGAACATGGTGGTCTCGAGCAGTAGATCAGACGGGAGCATGCAGAGATGCGCGCAGCTGATAATCGGCAGGAGAATCGCGAAGACCTTCTTGGCCTTTCCTGGGATTACAGGCAGGAGAAGCCCACCGATAATCATGATTAGTCCTGGGAGGATCATCTCACTCATCGTAGTAATCCTCCGGACGCATCACGAGCTTTCTCAAGAGGATAGCCGTACCTATGATGCAGCAGTAGGCGATGAACCCGAACAGGCCGTAGAAGGCCGGGACGGTGTATTCGACGTCGAAGTGTCCGTGCTTATGAATCAGCTCGCCGATGACGACGAGAACGACGCATACTACGGCCAGACCCCAGCACAGCCGGGTGACGTTCTTTGGGTCATCAAAGAGCCCAAAGAATGAGCGGACTAGACCGCCGACACCACCCATTGGTGGGAGCTCTTCAGGCGTTCCGTGATCGTGTTCAGGTGCGCTCATATCACTTCACCACCGTGATGCTCGAGATCAGGTCAAAGATTTCAGGGGCGTAGAAGAACAGCGCGACGCATCCCATGGCCGTAAGGCACAGTGGATACACGCACAGCTTCGGGGCCTCTTGCAGATTGGCCCAGAAACCTTCGCCCGCTGGCGCGGCCTCGTGGCCATGGTCGTCATGGTGGTCATCATGATGATGATCATCCGGGCCTGGCTCAAAGAAGAAGGCACGAACGACCACCGGCATGAGGTAACCAATGCTCAACAGTGAGCTGGCCATGAGTACGAACACGAAGATGATGTGTCCGGCGTCCAATGCCCCGAGGCAGAGGTACCACTTACTCCACGAGCCGCCCATCGGTGGAAGTCCAATGATGCAGATGGAGCCGAGGAAGAAGGCGACCATAGTAAACGGCATCTTTTTCCCGATGCCGTTCATGTCGCTGATGTTCTTCTTGTGGAGCGCGACGTAGATGGCGCCAGCACAGAAGAACAGAGTGATCTTACCGACCGCGTGCATCGCGATATGCATCGCGGCACCTTGCACCGCTGCGGCCGTCGCGATAGATGCGCCGAGGGTGATATAGGCCAGCTGGCTGATCGTAGAATACGCGAGACGTGCTTTAAGGTTGTCCTTGGTACACGCGATGATCGATGACGAGATCAGCGAGAACCCAGCCACCCACATGAGCCAATCGTTCGCGCCTGTGTCCGTCAAGAAGTCGAGGCCAAAGACATAGACGACGACCTTGAGCACGGTGAACACACCCGCCTTAACAATGGCGACAGCGTGGAGCAGGGCGCTCACCGGCGTTGGTGCGACCATCGCTGTAGGTAGCCAGCGGTGGAAGGGCATCAAGGCGGCCTTACCCGTACCAAACGCGTATAGGCCAAGCAGGATTGGAACAGCCAGTCCATCGACCTTCCCCGCCAGGATACCACCTGGAGCGAAGTCGAGGGTGCCTGCGTAGACCTGAGTCAGGATCACCGCGAACAGCAGGAACGCGACTGAGGTCGTTAGAAGGATGCCCATGTAGACTCGACCAGCGCGCTTCGCTTCGTCGTTTCCGTAGTGGGTAACGAGCGGGTAGGTCGAGAAGGTCAGGATCTCGTAGAAGAGAAACAGGGTGAAGACGTTCTTAGAGAACGCGATACCGAGAGCCGCAAATATCGCCAACGCGAAGCAGGTAAAGAAGCGGGTCTGGTGGCCCTCATTGTGCCCGCGCATATAGCCGATTGCGTACAGGTGCGTTGGAATCCACAGTCCTGCAGCGACGAGGGCATAGAGCATGCCCAGAGGCTCTACTTGGAAGGCGAGGTCCACACCGGGCATGACCTCAAACAGCGTCAGTTCAGGGCGCTCACCATTTGAGACGCCTGATACGAGACTGATGACGCAGCCAAATGTCAGCAGGGCCGCCACGAGGTTTATACCTTCGCGGATGTTAGGCCACTTGCCGGTCAGTTGGACCCCAATCGCCCCACATAGGGGGAACAAGATAGCGAGGCCAATCGCGAGTTCGGCGCTCATGGTGTGCCTCCCAAGATGGCCAGGCCGGTGTCACCCATCAGGGCGGCAGCGGCGGTCTTGGCGACGCCGACGGTCACGTCCGTCGAGAGGCCGAAGTAAATCGCGGCGATCATAAGAACCCAAGTGGGCAAGAGCATAGACAGCGGCGCCTCGCTCTTCTCCATGGTGCCATCTTCCTCACCATCTGCCTTCTGAAACACGGCCACCTCGACCACCTTCCAGACGTAGAAAACAGCGAGGAGAGAGCTCAGTAGGATCAGCGCAGCGACAAGATTATTTCCGGTCTTCAGCGCGCCTTGTACGAGATACCACTTACTGACGAAACCGACAGTGCCAGGCACTCCGATGAGGCTGAGCCCGCCGATGACGAAGGCCCACATGGTCAGCGGCATCTTCCGCATCAGGCCCCTCATGTCATCGATCTGGGTGCTCCCAATTCGGTACGCGACGCAGCCAACGACGAGGAAGAGTCCACATTTCATGACCGCGTGGTTAAACAAATGTACGAAGCCACCTGTCAAACCGTCCATATGCACGAGACTCAAGCCGAGCGTCATATAGCCGATTTGGGCCACGGACGAGTACGCCAGGAGACGCTTGATGTCCGTCTGGTAGATGGCGGCGATGGAGCCGACAAACATCGCGATGACCGAGAGCGGTAAGAGGATGGTGTCGAGGCCGATGGTGTTGAAGACGAAGGCGGCACCGAAGATGGTGAAGATCGCTCTCGCGAGAACGTAGTAGGACACCTTGGTCGCCGTCGCCGACAAGAAGGCTGACACCTTAGTTGGTGCGAAGGAGTACGCGTTTGGTAGCCACTGATAGAGCGGAAAGACAGCCAGCTTGATGGCCGTTCCCACGGCGATGAAGCCGAAGGCTACGATCCCTGTGCGGGTTGCGACTATCGCTGGGAGTCGATCGGCGATGTCCGCCATGTTCAGGCTGCCTGTGATCGCGAAGACAAAACCGATCCCCACGAGCAGGAAGGTGCCACCGATCGTTCCCATGATCAGATATGTGTATGCCGCCATCTTCGCGCGACGATGGTCGCCCAACGCGATCAGCGTGTAGGAGCTCAGAGATGTGATCTCTAAGAACACGAAGACGTTGAACAGATCACCTGTGATCGCGATACCCAAGAGCCCCGTCATGCAGAGCAGAAGCGCCGCATAAAACAGGTGTTGCCGGCCTTCGGGCCCCGCTAGACCTGGATGTCCGACCCCAAAGGGCATGACGACGGCAGCTATCCCCGAGACGATGAGCAGCACGAAGGCGTTCGCCGCGTCAATGCGTAGCTCGATCCCCATTGGCATAGGCCAGTTGCCCATAGCGTAATTGATGGGCCCCTGAAGGGGATCCGTCACAACTCCCAGGATATTCCAAGCTAAGTACAAGCACGCCCAAGCCACCAGCATCGCAAAGATACGGACGGCGCTCTTATTGCGAATAAAGAGGCAGATCGGGGCCGCGATGAGCGGGACCACGATGAGCAGCGCAGGAAAATGTTCTCTCACGGCGCCTCCGCATCAATCTTAGCGATCTCATCTTCCTCGACAGTCCCGTAGTCTTCCTTGATACGGACGACCAAGGCGAGCGCCAGGGCCGTGGTCGCGATACCCACCACAATGGCGGTGAGCATAAGGACGTGGGGCAGCGGGTTTGAGAAGGACGGATTACCGTAGGTCCCGTCCGTTGTATTGAGAGGGAAGATGGGGGCGGTGCCGTCGGACACCTTACCCATGGCCACGTAGAACATGATCACCGATGCTTGGAAGATGTTCAGGCCCATGATCTTCTTAACGAGATTGTCGCGCGAGATGACAATGTACAGGCCGATCATCATCAGCGCGATGACGACCCAGTAGTGCCAGAGCCCGTAATTGGCCGCAGCTTCGGCTTTCATGCCTCACCTCCCCGACCCGCGAAGGCGTAGTAAATCATCATCATCGTAGAGGCTACCGTGATTCCGACCCCCGCCTCGATGAGCAGGATGCCATAGTGCTGACCGTGGGAGCCAAAGACTCCGTAGTCTAGATATTTCATGCCCTTAAATAGGCTTACGACCCCGGTTCCCGCGTAGATAATCAAGCCTAACGCCATGAACAGCTCGACGGCTCGAGGTGTCGCGACCTTCTTCAAAGACTCAAGCCCGAAGATCAGTCCGTAGAGAATAAAGCCGGCTGCGAAGATGACGCCTGCCTGGAAGCCGCCGCCCGGACCAAAGTCTCCATGGAACTGAACATAAAGACCAAAGAGCAGGATAAAGGGGATAAAGGCGCGACTGACGATCCTGAGTATGGCCTTTTCGCGCATTCGCATTGGAGCACTCATGATGGGTCACCTCCATGCGTATCGTCCTCGCCTGCGGAGTCATCCTCCGTGGCATCTTCGAACTTGGCGGTCGACTCTGTGGTGAGGGCGATGGGCTCCACCATATCCAGAGTTGCGGCTTCGCCGACACCCGCTCCGGTGTTCAAGGAGGGCGGCTCCACAGAGGTCACAGCGTCTTCATCCGCCTCGATCTCTGGGGACTCGCGCCGTCGACCGAGGAGCAAGAGCATAACGCCTATGCCAGCCGTGAAGATCACGCCTGTCTCTCCCAGGGTGTCGTACCCTCGGTAGCTGCCGAGGACAGAGGTGACAATATTAGGTAGACCCACCGCCTGTTCATACTGGGCGTCTGCGGGCACGGGCTCGTGCTTGCTGTTTCGAACGAGGGCTTCGTATTCGACCTTAATGATCTTGGCCGTGACCTCAGTATGGATCGGCGCGTCCTTGGAGCCGTATGGCGCCATGTCTAGGGTGCCGATCACCAGCGCGATACCGGTCAGTAAAACGACGAGGAATGGAAATAGTCTCGCCGGCTGCTGTCGCTCTTCCCGGTCGGTTAAAGCCAGCGTCGCTAAGAAAAGAACAGTAGAGATCCCTGCGCCGACTGCCGCCTCAGTGAACGCGACGTCTACCGCATCCATCAGCGTGAACAAGCATGCAGAGAGAAGACTAAATATCCCCGTCAGCATCGCCGCAGCCAAGAGATTCTTCTGAATCACGACCATAACGGCCGCGATGATCAGAAAACCAAAGAGGACAATTTCACTCGGAATCGGCATCGTTCTCGAGCTCCTCTTCATTCATCCATTCAAGGCCATCAGCGTAGGCGGCCTTGATCAGCGCGTGCCCGGATGTTGGGCTCGTCAGTAAGATAAACATCGCGATAAAGATGAGCTTCACCGGGATCAGCCACATGTCCGGCTGCCAAGCACCAGTCTCCGCGTTGAACATCAGCTTGCCACCCTGAAGGATGAGACCAAACAGAATCAGTCCAGCGCCCATGGTGTCCGTAATGCTCGCCCCGTGCGTCCGGCAGTAGAAATCCGGGAGCCGGAGGATCCCAACGCCACCGATGAGGCAGAAGATCGCGCCCGCCATGAGCAAGAACCAACTTACGTAATCGATAATCTCGTATGCCTGTGTCATTTACCTGGCCTCCTGATGTCGGTTGCCAGGTTGCCAAATCGGACGAACTTACAGACCGCGATGGTGCCTGCGAAGTTGACGAGTCCGTACACGATCGCGATGTCGAGCCAGTCTGGTCGACCGTAGAGAAAGCCGGCGACGGCGATCAGGAGGATCGACTTCGTCCCAAACATATTAAGCGCGAGAATTCGGTCGTACACCGTGGGTCCCAGTCCTGCTCTGATGAGAGCGAGGAGCATGGTGACTATGACGCCGATCATGGTGGCGGCGAACATGCTCATGAGCCACCTCCTTCGAGCCGAGTGCAGCGACGGTCCATATCACCCGCCTCTACACCCGCCTTACTGTCCTTGGTGAGCGCGTGCACGCGGAAGACCATCTTGCCGTCTCTTTCGCGCATGTCGCAGGTGATGGTTCCGGGTGTCAGCGTAATTGAGTTCGCATAGATGACCTGAGCGATCGTGGTTTTCTGTGTCGCTTCGGTCTCGAACATCCTCGGTTGAATGTCCATCTTTGGGCTGATGATAATCTTGGCGACATCAAGGTTGGCCTTGACGATCTCCCAGATAATGTATGGCAGGTACCATACGGGCCTCAGCCCCAAGGTGTACGGCGGGTTGTCCTCGGCAAACCGGTCCATCCGCGCAAACAAGTACAGGGTCAATATAATGGACCCGACACCAAATATAACGATGAGCATCTCTACATGCGCCGACCACAACCACCAGGCCGCAGTGAGCAGGAGCGCCCAAACAATACCGTGCTTCAAGTTTCCCCCCGTCGGTCTATGACCGCGGACTTCTAACACCCACGACCGAGGATTACCCCTCCAGGCGAGTGGGTCAAGAATCCTGAGTAAAGTTCCTTGAGGGTGGCGTGATTTTCTTGGGGATTATCGACCCATTCGATTCTTTAGTTTTTCGTAGTACTCGCGGCCACCACCGTAGTCGGGGGCATATCTCAGACCCATTTCAATGGACTGTAACGCCTCCTGGTCACGTCCGGTCCTCTCCAATAACTGGGCGCGAACGAAGTATCCTTCAATGAATCCGGGCTGGAGTTTCAGTAGCTCTTTTACGCAGCGCTCGGCGTCTCGAAAGCGACTTTGCATACTGAGTTGCCGACATACGCGATGACGAATTCGGGGATCCTGGGGCGATAGGGCCATCACCTTCTCGAGTAAGGCCTCTGCTGAGGGGACGTCTCCGGAGGCACCGTAGGCGTCGGCGAGGAGCTCCATCACATTGGGACGGGGTCCGATGATGTTCATCGCATATGGTGAATTGTCGAAGGCCGGCGATTTGACCGCCTCTTGTAAGAAGCTGACGGCCTGTTGGTACCGTTTCTCGGACATAAATGAGGCGCCGATGGCTGCGTGCAGGCCTTGGCTACCATCGGACAGCTGCAGCCCTGGGCCAGACAGTCGGCTGCGAATACGCTGGCGAACAGCTGGATTGATCCTTGAGAAGGCGTGGTCGACGCCGATGAGCCCGTACACGATCTTCCGGCGCAGGGCCGGAAGGCGCTCGCCGCTCTGGGCCAAAGTGTCATAAATTCTCTGCATCGACGGTGATGGGTTCTTAGCGAAGAAGAGCAGCGTCGTCAGCGCGGCCGCGCGAAGGTCTAGATCAGGGCTCTGTGCTAGGAGCCAAAGTCGCTCCTCTGTGTCGGGATTGAGCTGCTCACGATTCGTCGCGAGGAGCTCACCGATCAATAGGGACAGCGCATGAACGCTGACGATGGACTCGGGGCGACTATGTTGAGCGACGAGGGTCTCGGCGGCGGTCGCCGATGTGGACGTACCTCGCGGCGCCTTCCACCCGCCGAGCTGCTCGAACAAGCCTGAGACGAGCTTGGGGAGAGGCTTAATCGACCCGAAGAGATGCTTCATTTGGGTCTGCTGCCAAGTGATCCCCTTATCGGAGTGGCATCGGTTGCAGGCACCGTCTACTCCAATGTGGGCATCATGCTTTGGTCTTGGAATCGGGATCGCGTGATCTGATCGTGCGTGGGGGAGTGCGTCTCCGACCGTACTCAATTGGTGGAAGGGCATATGACATGTCGTGCATTTAGACGCCTCAGTCCCTGGCTTGTGTTTGCTGTGCTGCGAGCGCTCTTTCGAGGCATGACACCCGACGCATTGCCCATCGCTGAAGCGGCCCTTCAGCGCGCGGCCGAAGGGGTCTCGGTAGGCGAGCGTATGGGGATCATGACAATCAACACACGTCATTGACCCATCCTTGTAGCACGCGCTGAAGAGATGACCTTGTTGATAGCCAAACTCGACTAATCGACCGTCGAAGTGATCCTTGCGTTCTGATGGGTCCCACAAGGAGAGGGTCGTCATGTGTTCATCGTAGGGTCCACCGGCAAGGTATCCACCTGAGATGTTTGCCTTATTGACGTGACAGGCCATGCAGACCTTCATCGACGCATCTTTATCCAGCAGGTCCAATGGCTCTAAGCCGATGTCACCATCGGGCCTAGGCACCCCGCTGCGCATGAGAGCCACGTGGAGCTTACCGGCGCCATGGCAGGACTCGCAGTTGATGTGGAGGTCCACATAACGTGTCGAGAATTGTCCCATCGTCTCGTCAAAGCGCAGGTCAATTTGGCTCCCGTGGCAATTCCCGCAGGCTGCACCTGGAGCGAACCCGATGCTGCGCACCGGAGGCCAGCCACAGTTCTCGATGGAGAAGCGTCCATCGATAGGTGTCCACTTTGAAGTGTTCGGGAGTTGGCAGTACCAAACGCGCTGAGTGACGTTGTATTCGAGGGGGAGGGTCATGACGAGACCGTTGCTTTGAGTGCTCAGATAGGTTTGGCCACCTCCGCCGTGGAGGTGCCCCCGTCCGATCACACCATCGATCGTGTAGGTCTGTGCAGGACGTCCCCCTTGCTTGACCACGAACTCATAGCGGCCCTTGGAGATTTGAGGTGTGATGGTGCCGTCGCTGAACTTGAGAGGGCGTCCATCAAACGCAGGCACCATAGTCTTTTTGTTGGGTACGCCCCCCGCGTTCCCATGTGTGGATGAGGCCCAACTCTTCGCTTTCTCTTGGTGGCATTCAGCGCAGACCTTGGAGCCAAGGAAGTCAGAGAATTGAGCGGGCTGAGGGGCGGTCTTTGGTAACTCGCTGAAGTCGATTAGCTCAGCCTTGGGCTGGGCAGGAAGGCGCTGTATGGGCTCCGGTTGCTCTTGGGTCGATTGTGGTTCACTCGGTCCCGCAGATGGAGGCGGCTCCGGCGTGCACGCGACGCCGATGAGCATCAGTAGGGTCAGAATAAACGTACTCTTCTTCACGGATCCAAGGTTCCCCGGGGCGTTGGAGCGGCGACTCGAACACTCTCATGTACCGTGTTGCTCGACGCAAGCTTAATGCCTTCCTCATGCTTGAGCATATGCTCGAGTCTCGGGTGACATTCTCGCTTTACCTCAGCATCGCCGAGGGGCCTCGCGCGCGAGCTTTATTTAGAAAATAACGCGCGAGGACAAAGAAAGTCTGTGAGGATTTTCGCGAGGGGGCGTCCTGTTCTTCAAATGCCGCGCTCAAGCAGCGCATGGCCCTAATTTTGGAGAGCACCGATGAACAACAATCTTATAAAGCTTGGAGCGCTAGTCGCCTTCCTGCTTGCGCCTATGACAGCGCACGCAGACTTATTCTCAATGTATGTCTCCGGTAAGGGCAGCTATGCCGCCGGTTCGAGCAACGCGTTTAACCACCTGGACAGCACCGTAGGCGCTGGCGCCGAAGCTGGACTAGAGTTGGCTCATGTCGACATCTGGGGCGAGGCGCTCAATATGGGCGGAGAGCAGTACTACTTTACCGCCAACCTGGGATTTGATGTGTCCTTTGGCAACAAGTGGCGCTTCAACATGGGCTTCTACACGGGCCCCATCGTCTTCATGCGTCCAGAGCAGGAGAGCGACCCCTTCGCGTTGTCGGGCACGGTTCGTTCTGCGCTGTCCTCCGTGGGTATCGATCCCACCATGGTCGAGAATGAGTACAACTCAGCTCAGGGCCAAGAGACCGAGTTGAATCGCTACGCACTTGGATGGAACCTGGGGCGCCTCCGACTGGAGGTCGAGCGTGAGCTCGTCCCGATGGTCTTCATCGGCATGGGAGGGCAGGTCTCCTATCACATGATGCTCACCGGAGCAGCGGTCGCGGCGGACGCTAAGAACACGGTGGTTGAAGACATCGACCGTCGATACCAGCTCAGCACCATGGATCCCAACCTGTCCAGCGACCTGCGCCGCGAGATGGGCGCCAAGGAGCTGGAGACCGATAAGATGGGTGGCATGAACGTGAACGTCGGCGCTTATCTCAAGGTAGAGATCTAGGAGATGCTGAGCTTAAGCAGCTCTCCGCTTTCGAGGGCGAGACATCTCGAAGTCTCCCTGATACTTCGCGTCGATCTCGCCCTCCTCATCTAGCAGCCACTCCATCGCAAATTTCCGTGGCACTCGAATCACCCCTGGGTCTTTATAGGTTCGAAACACGTAATCCCAGAGAGGCGTCGTGACCCCGTGATTGTACCGGGCGTCGCTGAAGTGATGGCTAAAGTGGTGGCGTCGAGCCCAGCGTCCATAGGCGTTCGTAGGGGCCACCATATGATTCGCCCAGTGGAGATATTCGTAGACGCAGTATCCCATCACTATCCCTAGGGAGTAGATCGTCGCAGGACCCCAGCCCATGACCAATCCACTGACTCCCCAAATACTGAGGGAGACGGGGGCTGCTGAGCGGATCTTTTCTCCGAGTGTTGAGAAGTGGTCCTTGGTGGAGTGGTGCTTCAGATGCTCCCGGCTGAAGTGAGTTCGTCCCTTCAGCATATGCCCGTTCCAATTGTGCATCCCATACTCGACCAAAGTCCAAGTGATGAGTCCCGCAATGAAGAGAAGTACCATCATCGCTCCACCTCGCTTTCCGAATTAATGTGAGTCCATGCTTGAGTGATCTGTAGAGAATCGGCGCCCCAGCCGATCAGCAGGGTGTCTAGAAGACACCGGTAGAGTCGATCGATGACGAATAGATTGGGACGGTGTCGACCCAGCTTCGCGGTCTGCTCCACGCCTCGCAGCGCAGCCCAAACGAGGATTGCGCGCTCCAGGGGGTCACCTTCTTTGAGCGCGCCTCGGTCCGCTGCTTCTTGCAGCGCAGCTGAGACGACGCCCATCGCCGCTAACATTGACACAATGACCTCGTCGGCTTCGTCGGGCCGTAACACTGGATCTGGGCTCGTCAAAAGACCACCGATGAGACGCATCTGTTGTGGATGGGTCGCGAAACGGCGGTGATACACGCCGGCAAGTCGAAGCAGCAGCACAAGCGGCTCGTCGTCGCCAAGGTCGTCTCTGCCACGAACTGCGCGCTCGGCCTCTCGCAGATCTCCCGCGAGCGCTTCGATCACTCTCTGCTCCAGAGCGGCGATGAGCGCGCTCTTCGACGGGAAATATCGATAGATCGCGCCGACCGTTAGGTCCATGGCGTCGGCGAGCTTATGCATGCTGAAAGAGTCGAGCCCCTCGGCTCCGACTAGCGCCATCGCTGTCTCTAGCAGCTCGTCGATACGCGCTTGTCGCTTTCTCTCGCGGCGGCCGATATCTTTTATTTTGTGAGTCATGTTTATTTTGTAAACATTGTTTACTTTTTTGTCAAGCTGATTTTGCCTAGGTCCCATAGAGGGACGCCTAATGGCCGGATTAATGAGATGGGGGGTCGAGTCGGCGCAGAGCGCCGTCGAGGTCGATGACCAGGTGATGAGATGATGTCGAAATGATGTGAAGTTGACGAGGCGGGCGAGATTGGCCCGACGCGGCGTCGCCAAACAGATTTAGAGTGGCGGTCGACGTGAGTCAGCCGGTCACTTTGAGCGGTTTGCCTGGCTGAGGTAGGTCGGTCGCGATCTCTATGCGCTGCTCACTCTCTTCTTCCGCGATGGTGTCCGTCGACCGATACACATCCGTGAGTACACGAGCTGACGGATCGATCACGTCATCTCCGACCCACTTAGGCATCCAAAAGGCAGGGATCACCGAAGCACGTCCTGGGTAGTGCCGCTCAAAGTAAGACCGATAGTAGAACTCTTCCTTAGTACGCGGTCCGCAGTGCTCAAACTGAGTCTCAGCCAGTTCCTGATCGGTGACCTGGCTTTCCACGAACTCATGAATGATGGTGCTCCAACTCTCTGTCTCTTCAGAGCAGCCATCGGAGAACGCCTCCTTGGGTCGCCACAGCACTTCGTCGGGTAGAAACCCATCGAAGGCTTTGCGGAGGATGTACTTCTCGACTCCATCACGTGGTCGGCGCATCTTCGGTGGGATGGCCATGTAATAATCAAGGAAATCAAGATCAGCGAAGGGGACTCTAGCCTCGAGTCCGCAGCCGCTGATGGTGCGATCGGCGCGCAGAACATCATAGAGGTGAATCTCTCGCATTAGGCGAATTGATTCCTCTTGATAGGCGTCCAATGTCGGCGCGTTCTTGAAGTAAACGTACGAGCCGCTGGCTTCATCGATCACGTCGCCGTTGAAGATCACCTTGATGTCTGTCTCTCGCTGGATATAGCGCGCGACAGCCAGCTGCATGGTCGACGCTCGGATGGTCGTCGTGTCGAAGCTCTCGCAGACACGTACCGTCTCCTTAAGGAGCTCAAGGGCTTCAGCCTTGGTGATTGTGACTTCGTGGTGGATGCTCCCGATGTGGTCCGCGACCATGCGAGCATAGGCGCGATCGCTCGCGCCGGTGTCCAGACCAACGTTGAAGGTGTGCATCGTTCCCCGCGGGAAATGTCGCGCCACGAGCGCAGCGATCAGGGAGGAGTCGACGCCCCCGGAGACGAGGCAACCGATGGGTCGATCACTCATCATTCGCTTGTCCACGCCCGCGATAAGCTTCTCTCGAAGCGTTCGCATGACCTGATCTTCGTCCTCGGTCTCTAGGGCAGGATAGCTATACTCGTAGAACTCACAGACGTTCATCTGCATCGTGCGGAGATCGACCTCAGCATAGTGGCCGGGGGGGAAAGGCTCGATCGTGTCACAGTGAGCGTGGATCCCCTTCATCTCCGATGACACTAGTCGCTCCGTCTCTCCGCCCAGCGTTCGTCGCTCACCGATGAATAGCGGCCGAATTCCAATGGGGTCACGACCCACGAACAGCTGATCGCCGTCCACGATGGCAAAGCAGAACACGCCGTCCAAGAGCTCGCAGGTCCGTTTGATCCCGAGCTGACGATAGAGGTGAAGAATCACTTCGCAGTCGGATCCGCTGGTCAGATCCAGACCATACTCTTCGGCTAAAGCCTCGTGATTATAGATCTCCCCGTTGCAAACCAAGGAGGCACCGTAGTGATAAAATGGCTGATTGCCTGCTGGCGTCGGATCCATGATCGCTAAGCGATGAAACCCGAGCCAAGCGTCGCTCCCGACTTGGGCGACGGTCGAATAGTCCGGCCCTCGGGGTTGGACTAGGCTGAAGTGCTCAATGAGCTGATCTTCAGTTAAATCAGAGCCTGCATAGGCAAGAATTCCGCACATAGAGCGCTGCTCCCTTCCTTGGGAAAACATCCTGTGGCCCGCTCCACCTGAGGAACGAACCGACGGCGCATACCCATCTCATCGTCGGTTTGGGCCGAAACTTGACCCGAAAGGTTTCTACCGTCTAGTAGTTTTGGCCTCCAGGTCGAACAATTTTTCTCTGATATTTCCTGCCGTGATTCCTCATGACCGCCCTATCTGAGGCAGGTCTGCTCGCACTCCTCTCGCGAAGGGAAGTTTCGGGCGCGACATGCGTCATCACATTCAGCGGGACATCCACCTAAGCGCACACACTCGCCCCCGTTCGGAGATGGTGTCCACACAGGCAGCAGCGCTCGACAGCGTCCATATGTGCCGGGCGGCGTTGGGATACAGCGAGCGTCACCCTCCGCCATCATGAGACAGGCGCGCTCACAATCAACCCGCTCGGGGAAGACGCGTCCTTCACAGGTGGCGTCGCACCCACAACCACTGATGACCGTACACTGGCCTCGAGCGTCCATACCCCAGCCCAAGACGCGCTCACAGGGACCATATTCCCCCGGAGCAACGGAGCTGCATTCGACAGGATCCGGAGCCCCGCATTGGTCTACATACCAAATACATTGGCCGCGGACGCACCCGCACGCACCCTCCGGTTGTGGGACGACATCGCATGGGCCATTGACCGCCTCTGCCGCGCATATCTCACCTCCACATCCTCCGACGACGCAGTCGTCGTCGGCACGGCAGGCGTTGTTTGCCCGGGGCGCTTCATAGCGGCTCGCGTTGGGATCCATTGGATCGACGCTCGCCTCGCGTCCGCACATGGGCTCATCCATACAGACCTCTTGGCATTCGTCTCGACTTGGGAAGAGGGCCGCTCGGCAAGCTGCGTCACATTGAGCGGGGCATCCGCCGACGAGTCTGCACTCTCCAGCTGGGTTTGGCGCCCAACCTAGCCCCGCGCGACAATCTCCGTACATTCCATCTTCGATAGGCCCGCATGGTTCAGGCCCAGGTGGGATCGCACCACCGGCGCCACCCGCGCCACCGACGCCACCCGCGCCACCGGCGCCACCGGCGCCACCCGTACCAGTTTGACCACCAGCGCCTCCGGAGCCACCCGAGCCGCCAGCGC
>CALELH010000676.1 GCA_937902595.1 uncultured Myxococcales bacterium | reverse complement strand
GAGACCGCGAACAGCTCTTCACCGATCAGGGTGTAGTCGCAGGCCGCGATGAAAAAGGGCAGCTGAGTCGCCTCTGCGGTCCCTGCGATCTGAATCGATTGGTTCAAGTACCCAGTCTCCGCGAGAATGAGAGACTCGGCGAAGAACCGACCTAGATAGATATTTGTCGCTGGCTTCTGGCGGTGCATGATCCCGTTAGTGCCCGCGCAGAAAGCGAACTGAGCCGAGGCGATAAATCGTACGCTATTGGGGTCATAGGCGTCCGGGTGTCCCGCGCGATAGTAGCCCGATTTGACTACCTCATCCGCGACCTCGCGGACGATAGGGACGCAGCACGACACGATCACATCCGTCTGATACTCAGCGATGGTCTTGGAGACTTCACCCAGGATGAGCATAGAGGCGATGGTCTGGATGTCTTCCAGTGAGTCAATGCCTGGGACGTAGAGCACCGGCCGCCCCATCTCCGTCGCTCGACCAATGCCCTCTTCGATGGCGTCGATGCCCGGAATTCGCCTAATCTTGATCTCCTTTCCTGACCGCACCTGCGCGGTGAAGAAGAAGATCATGCCAGTGACGGCGAGAATCAGGATCATCAGGAGCCAAATCCCGGGAATATTCTTAAACCAGTGGGCTTGAGTTTTCCCGCTGCCAGAGCGGGTCGCTACCGCCGCCTTTAAGACGGCCTCGGGCTTGGTCTTCTTGGTGACCTCAAACCCGCTCGGCAGGGAGACAACCCGATACCAATAGGTCTCTGAGGGGGGATTCTTGGCGACGTTGTCAGTGACCTTGTCACTAAACTTTGTCTTGGCCTCGTCGAGGCCAGCCTTTGCCAGAGTCCATGGACCGTCAGGTCCAGCCGACGACCGGAGGATAGCGATGCTCCCCCCCTTGGGCGCCTTGAGACTCCAACTCAAATCTAGTTTCAATCCGCTGCCGTTCTCAGGCGCTTTGACCCCGACGTCAGCAGAGAGCGCAGGTGTCGTCATGAGCGTGAAGGCCATGAGCGATAGGGTGGCGGTCAGGAAGAGTCGTCTCATCGTTCGATACTCTCCACATTGGCCCTGGGTAGCATAGCGACCTCACCGTCTTCGAACTCGACCTCCATAATGCGCACCCTCGTCTCCGACTCCATGGTCATGAGATCGACAGGGAGCGACTTCACCCGACCAATGCGACCAAAGTATGGAGCGCGGATGCCTCTGATCTGGTCACCGATTGAGATGCCCGTCGGCTCGGGTGGCGTCCATCGTTCCTTGGGGGCTTGCCCAGAGTCGTCGGTGACCACCACCTCTGGTCGAATGACCCCTGCTCTTATTTGAGTAGCGCCATTAATGGACGCCCTCTGGCCGACACGCTCCTTGAGGAGCGCGAAAGTACCGGGGGCCATCTGGATCTCGCCGAACCCTTCGGTGACGACCAAGGTCAGCCCGAGGTCTTCATTTCCGGTGATCGCGACGCCCACCTCGTATCCGAGGAGCATCTTGATGTCATCATAGTCGAAGCCACCGGTGACGACGCCCGCCACCCCAACATCAGCCGCGCGCTTGAGGGCGTCGATGGTTAAATATGACCCACCGATTACGATCTGTCCGGCCATATCAGCGGTGATCGCGTCTCCCTTGAGCACCTCCGTAGGCTCAGATACACCCATGACAAGCTGGCCCTTTGTCTCCCCGCCGAGCCCAAAGATGCCTTGGATCATGGTGGCGTTTGCTTGAACGACGCAGCCTTCGCGAGGATGCATCTCAACGACGTGACCGTTGATATAGGCGTCGATCTCTACGGGGATGGGGTTCGCCTGGAAGATCACCTCGCCGGAGATTGTCGAGATGCTCTCGATGGTCCCCGAGACGATCGCGATGGACTCAGACTTAAACAGTCCGAGAATCCCAGGCGTTCTGGCGACCACCTCGCCCTCCTCCACGGAGTCGCCGACGTCCTTGAGCATGAAGGTCTTCAGACGGTTCGCCGCGACGCCGAGTTGATTCGCGACGTTGATAGGATAAATTTTTCCAGGGAGCTGAGTGCGCGCCACGATCTGGTCCGCGGTCACTTGATCTCCCTCGGAGACGAGCAGCTCCCCTTCGATGGGAAGACGGCGATCCTTGAGGATGACGGTGTCTGCGGCGACCTTGAGTCCCGGGGTAAAGATAGCGGCCATGGCTAGCTGTCCTCCCGGTGAGGATACTCACCCATGCTCTCGACCCACTCTTGCAGACGGGGGGTACGCTCTTCCTGTGCCTCAGGTAGCCGAATGCCCCTGCCCCTGGTGTCAAAGACGATCCCCACCACGCCACCTCGAAGATCTCCTGTCCACGTGGCCCCCGGTCCGGCTCCGACATCGAGCTCCGATTGAAGGGGCGTGACGGAAGCCTGAGCTGGAGTGTCTCCACTGAGCGGGATGAGCTCCATGCGGTCCGCAGCGATCGTTCGCTCTTCCTTCGACCCGTCGGGCATCGTGACCTCGACCTTGAGTACGGGCTTGTCCGCTCTCATGGGCCCGACCGGCGCTACGCAGGTGCCGAGATAAACGATGCAGTCCTTCTCGAAGACTTGGGTCGCGGCGTCTTCGTTCACCGTTGAGAGCACCCCAAGATGGGGCATCATGAAGATGGAGTCGACGGCGATCTCGGTGACACCTTCGGGCGCGTAGGCGTCGATCATCATTCGCATGGACTGGACGCGTCGAGGTGCGTGAGAGAGCACGCCGCCCGAGCCTACGATGAGATTCAGACTCATCATCTGCACGAGGGAGTCGTCCTCTGTTTGGCGAAAAGCGTCTGCGATGGTGCGCTGTTTTTGTATGCCTTTGAGGCCGACGGCGAAGGCCTTATGTTGAATAAACGCGAGGCGCAGCGCTTCCCGAGCGATGGCTTGTTCGATCTGCAGCTCCTCCAACGATTGAGGAATCGTCGTCGGCCGGATCATCTTGTTTCCAATTCGGTTTCGGAGCTGCTTCTCATCGATGTCGAAGGGCACCCAGCGTAGGACATTTGGTAGGCCCGCCTCAGCGAGCACGTTGCTCACTGAGTAGCTCATCCCCAAGTTCGCGGAGACCGTTCGGTTAAAGATGCCATCGAAGACGCTGAAGACGTCCGTCGTCGCGCCGCCGATATCCACACCTAGGATGTTGATCCCCTTCTTCCTGGCGATGGTCTGCATGATCAGACCGACTGCTCCAGGTGTGGGCATGATAGGTGCGTCGGCCCAGGTCATGAGCTTGTCGTACCCAGGGGCCTGAGCCATGACATGTTCCATGAACAGATCGTGAATCTTGTCCCGCGCCGGGCCGAGGTTCTCGCGTTCCATCTCGGGGCGAACATTCTCAATGACGTCCAAGGCCGAGATGTCATCGAGCAGCGCAGTCACCTGGTCGTGGACTTCGTTATTACCTGCGAAGATGATCGGGAGATTGAAGCCGCCGCCGAGGCGGGTTCTGGGTCGTGCGGCGCGCACGCGCTCAGCCAGGGTAATCACATGCTTCTTGGTGCCGCCGTCCACACCACCTGCGAGCAAGATCATGTCGGGGCGGAGCTGACGAATCCGCTCGATCTGTTCGTGGGCAGGGCGCTTGTCATTGGACGCGAAGGTGTCCATCACGATCGCGCCAGCGCCGAGGGCCGCGCGGGCCGCAGACTCGGCGGTCATTGACTTGACGACACCACCGACGACGAGCTGAAGTCCACCGCCCGCAGATGAGGTCGAGATGTACAAATCCACACCTTGACCACCCACATCAGGTGTTCGGATCTCGTTGTCTTCGACGAGGGTTCGTCCGGACAGCTCCTGTACCTCGACAGCCGCGTTCAGGACCCCTCGAGTTACATCCTCGAAAGGGGCCTCCACGGTCGTGGGAGCCTCACCTCGATATGTTTGCCGCCACGTATCCCCAACCTTCTCGATGAGGATCGCCTTCGTCGTCGTGCTACCGCAGTCCGTGGCGAGCACGCTCCTAATCTCTCGCCTCGGCGTCTGGCTGGAGCCTTCGCTCATGGGCTCGCCTCCTCTCGCGCAGCGCGCTCGGCGGTTTTGCGCTCAGCGTCCGCCCGCTCTATGGCGGTGATGACATATTCGACGCCGTCCCGCTTCTCGAGGAGCTTCGCCATTTGGTCCCACTCCGCGAAGGGCAGCAACATCGTCGCCGCCGGAGACATGACATGCATAAACTGGCTCCCGACGAAGGTCAGCGGTCTCATGGACTCGAGGGTCATGATGGCGGGCAAGGTTAAGCTAAACCTCGTGATCAGCTTAGCCATCTTGTCGACGGCCGCCGCTTGCGCCTCGGTGACTTGGAGCGTGGTCTTACTCATGCGCGCTCCGAGAGGTGCGTCTCGAGAACGGCCTCGACCTCGGTCGTTATCCCCGGGCACGGTAGCCAGAGGCTTCGTCGCCGCGCGAGGAACCCGTTCGGGCCCTGTCCTGCTAGAAAGTATCCATCCTGGGCCTCTCGCCACCCGCTGAATCGGGCCCACGGTCGTCGAGCGTGTCGGAACAGGTTGAAGGCTTCAACGCCATCTGCTGTGAGTCGGAAACGGGTTGGAAGCAGGATCTCTGCGCTCACGGTCAAGAGGACAAATGCGGAGATGACGCCATACAGAAGGCCAACGCTGGAGAAAACTAGGACCGTCGCCAGGATCATCAGCGCGCCTAAGATAGCGCGCGTCGGTCGTCTCCGAGCAGGCCAGTCAGTCCAGACGATCACGTGACGCTCCCTCCAGCAAGATGCGGCATGATAGGCTCAAAGGGCGCGTAAGCAAAGAGGCAAGTTTTCCCTCGACCGCGCCCCGCTCTTCGCGGCCCGATATTGGGACGTGTCGAGGACTGATGAGAGTTGATTAAGCTGGTGATAGGAGCCCATGACTGAGGTACTGACCAACCTGATTGAGTTATTGAATCTAGACGAGGTGGGGAGCGATCTTTATCGCGGAGAGAGCGTGGACTTGGGCTGGGGCCGCCTATTTGGTGGGCACGTCTTGGCCCAGGCGTTGTCAGCGGCCGCTGAGACCGTGGATGGCGAGGTGTTTGTTCACTCCCTGCACTCTTATTTTTTGCGAGCAGGAGCGGTTGACGCTCCCATCGAGTATGCGGTTGACCGCATTCGCGACGGACGCAGCTTCGTGACCCGCCGTGTGGTTGCGCGGCAAAACGGACGGCCCATCTTTAACCTAGCGGCGTCTTTCCAAGGAGAAGAGAGAGGGTTTGAGCACCAAGACGTGATGCCCGATGCTCCGGACCCGGAGACGCTCCCCTCGGAGCTGCAGCTTGCCCAGATGGTGGCCGACATTCTTCCCGAGAAGCTTCGTGCTCGAGCGCTGAACGAGCGGCCCATAGAGTTCAGGCCCATCAACCCAACGAACCCCATGAACCCAAAGGTCGGCCCCAGCACCCAGATGGTGTGGTACCGCGCGTCGGGTACCTTACCCGATGATCCGGCGCTCCATCGACATCTGCTCGCCTATGCGTCTGACTTCAACTTCTTGGGCACCGCGATTCAGCCACATGGAGTCTCATGGCTCACCCCGGGAATCCGCATGGCGAGCTTGGACCACTCCATGTGGTTTCATCGGTCATTCCGTCTGGATGATTGGCTACTCTATAGTGTCGATAGCCCCGCGGCGGCTGGCGGTCGCGCCTTGGTTCGCGGACAGTTCTTCACCAGGGATGGAGTCTTGGTGGCGTCCACGACCCAGGAGGGGGTGATTCGCATGGACTCCTGGAGGCAGGAGCCCGGCTGAGGCCTCGGGCCCCCTTAGGTGTCTTCCTGACCGTCTTCCCGGCGGGCTCGCCAGAAGAACAGGGTGGCAGACAGCAGCAGAAACCCTGCGGATGGTCCGGCATAGTCCAGACCAAGCTTGAAGGTGGGTACCCAGGTCTTCTCGGTCACCGTGTCGCCAAAGTCATCGGTGACTTTCGTCTCGATGAGCTCCTTGTCGAGGGTGCCGAGGTGAGTGCCGTGAGCCACCCAAAGACCGATGACGCCCAGGGCTGCGACTAAGCAGATGGCGGCGAACGCGCGCTTCACTGTGCTGCCGGCTCAGCTGCCGCGGGCGCTGCTGCGGGCGCTGCTGCAGGTGCTGCTGCTGGCTGAGCCGCAGGCTGCGTTAGGGCGCCCAGCAGAGTGACCTCGACCTTGATCACGTCAGCGACCTTCTTACCGACGACTCCCTGCGCCCCCTCTACCTTAAAGTCTGCGAGCTTCACCACGAACGCCGTCGTGACCTTTACCTTATTGTCTTTCCACTTCATGTCTGCAGGCGCGGTCATCGTCTTCGTGACGCCGTGTAAAGAGAACTCGCCCGTGACCTGGAGCTTAGCCATCTTCACTGGACCCTTGGTGATGGTCGGCTCCGCGGTTGCGCTGGTCACCTTAAAGCGGATGTCCGGATGCGCCGCCGCGTCTAGCCATTTTGAGCCGCGGAGATGGTCATCTCGGCGGTCATTGCCTGTCTTCATAGAGGCGACAGGTACGACGACCTCGCCCTTGGTGGACGCGGGGGATTCAAGATCCATGGAGAGCTTGGCCGTCCCCTCGGCTGTCCCTTCGATATCCTCTCCGGGCGCGTTGCTCACGAAGCTCATTTTCGCTTTAAAACTTCCCTCTGCCGGAGCCGCGTTGGCGAGACCGAACGTAAAGAATGAAGCCGCCAAGAGGCCTCCGCTTATCCACTGATTGATTCCCATGAATGTCTCCTAGAAAAATACGTGAAGCTGAACTGTAGGTTGCCCGAAGACATACTCATCTGTCTGCACGATTCTGTACTCGGGTCTTAACTCGACGAACGGGATCGGAAAGAATTCGATTCCTGCCACATATTGCCAAGCGGTGAAGGTCTCATCGGCCAGAGTCAGGGCTCGGTCGGCTCTAACATGGGGTACAAACCAATCGGTCAAGGCCCACGAGGCGGCGACGCTGACGTTATATGTCTCATGTTTGATGCTTCGGGCGGAGTGAGAGAGTTCGAGTCGAGTCTCGAGACCATTTTGTAGTCCAGCTGCAGCAAACCCGTTGACCAGATAAAATTCGCCGCTACCCAAAACCGAACCGCCGAACCAGGTGTTTATCTTGGTTGGCTTCGCCGACTTCTTCACGTCGCCGAAGTCATCGAAGTCGTCAAAGTCGTCCGGAGGAGCGGCAGCGCCTCCGACCTCGAACTGAGGAAGGTAGGTGAAGCGCGCCGCGAGCGCGACGGGCCATAGTTCAGCGGTCTCTACCATTTGATTGAGGGCCCCATCGAGATTATGGGTCGCGGTGACGCCAAGCTCCGTACGCATTGACGCGACGGGTTGATAGCTGAACTCGGCGCCCCATTCAGCGTAATTTGGGGGGATGAGAGGTTGGCGGGGATTCGCCGCGTCGCCGCGAGTCCAGATGGTGTGATCATCGGGTCGGACGCCGATGCTCGCCTGGATCATTCCAATGCGGGTCGTATAACCACCCTTAGTCTCCGCTTGTATGGCCGCCTCAAAGCACGAGGCTCCCGGATAAACAGGGTCACAGACCCGGTTATCCTCGAAGGTCCGTCGCCCGGCATTATAGGTCCCGTATACTCGAAGCCAGTCGGTGAGCGTGACCGCTAAGCTAGGCTGGAACTGCATGGGGAAGCCGACGAAGTCAGGCTCGGTGGTCACCTCGCGCCCACGATCGTCGAGCTGCAGCGCTGGGCGGCCCAACCGAATCCAAAGCATTCGAGTGTCGAGACCGGCGCTGATCCGATCATCCCAAAACATATTGTCGTGGAAGGTGTCGAAGCTGAAGGCGCCGGTCGCGCTCATGGCGCCAAAGCCGACCTCGTTCCGCCCACCTGCTCCCGATGGATTATAGTGACAAGTCGCGCATGGAGATCCGGCGGGCAAGGACATCCGCGGCACCGCGAAAGCGCTGCTCAACCAAGGCAAGAGGCACAGGATCGTAAGGGTCCACTTCATCATGGAGTCGAGCCACCGTCCGATGACTCTGCGTCAGCGCCTCCATCTTCCGAGGTCACGCCGCCGGCGACGATCACCCCTCTCCCTGTACTGGGGTCGAAGCGGACGTCATGCGCTCTGATACCGACCTCTGCGGGGCCCTGCAACAGGGCTCCATCCGGACCAAATCTGGAGTCGTGACAGATGCAGATTAAGGTGTCGTTCTCCCAGGCGCCTGTGAGGTTCGGAGCCATGTCACACAGCGCGTGTGGGCACATCCTATCCAGGCCGATGACCGAGTCCTCCGAGCGACGAATGAGCAATAATTTCCAGCCATCGGCGTCCAGGGCAACCATCTGCCCGACCTCTTGCAGCGGCGCGAAGACCTCATCGGCGAGATCGAATGGGACGGTCTGAACGGAGAGATTTCCATAGACCTCACTGAAGGTACACCCAACGGACACGGCGGCGGCTGCTGCGCAGGCGCACCCCCCGATGGTCGCCAGCGCTTCTCGTCTATTCGGCGAGGCTTTGGCTGAAGAATGCTTGGGTTTATTCATGGGGGACTCCAAACTGATCGCCGGTGCTATATCATGGCTGGGCCAGGGATTCCCGCCATTTGCGAGCGAGATTCTGCTTGGGTTCTGGAGAGAGGCGAGTTAGATGCAACTCTCACGGATCGGCGCCTCGACCGATGGAGTAGTAGTGGCTCAGCGAAACCCCCAGTTCCTCGTGATCGGCTCTCAGAAGGCCGGGACCTCTTCGCTCTTCGTTGGTTTGAATCGCCACCCACAGATCTACATGCCTGAGATCAAAGAGGTGAACTACTTCTTCAATGACGCGCTCTTCTCAGAGGGCCCAGCCCGGTATGCTGAGTTCTTCAAGGCTGCGCCGAAAGAGGCCGTTTGTGGCGAAGCGAGCCCCGGATATATCTGCCATCCCAGAGCGCCGCTTCGAATCCACCGGCAGCTACCAGACGTGAAGCTCATCCTTACGGTTCGAGACCCGGTAGAGCGGGCCTATTCACAATATTGGGATAATCGCCGCCAGCTGCAGGAGCCGCGGAGCTTTGATGCGCTCCTCGAAGAGCCATTACACCAGACCTTCACGCCCGAGCGCCGGAACTACTTCAGCCGCGGACTCTACAGCGTTTATTTGGAGCGCTACCTCGCGCTCTTTCCACGGTCTCAAATCCTGGTCGTGCAGTTTGATGAGCTGAAGAGCGACCCCAACGCCGTGTATCGAAAGTGTTTTGAGTTCATCGGCGTCGACCCGAGTTTTAGCTCGGACGAGCAGCGGCAGATCGCGAACTTTCGCTCGGTCTTTTCGAATCCATTGTATCGATTCTTCTTCAATAGACCGGCGTTGGCCACTCGGTTGCCATCGGTTCTTCGGTGGCTATTGCGTTGGGGGAAGTTGATTCCGTACACACCAGATCCGATCTCCGAGACGACGGAGAGTCGCCTACGAGAGTTCTTCGCGCCCTACGACCGAGCGCTCGCGCAGCTGCTCGGCGAGTCCCTCTATTGGTGTGAGCCACAGCACATGCTGGAGGACACCGCATCCGCGGCGATGGACGGTCCTGCGCCTACGGGAGAGGCTACGGAGCCGAGCCCGGGACCTTAGGCGCGCCGCGCTCCAAGCGCAGGGTCGGCTGATCGCCCTGTTTCAGCATCAGATTCTCTTCGCTCACGGTGACGGTCACCTTGCTCGTTCTACCTGCAACTGTGGTCTTAATGTGGAGCACTGTCCCATTAGCCTTCTCGATCTTGTACTTGCCACTGAGGACCTGCTGACCCAGGAACTGAGTGAAGCGACCGTCGGGGGCGAACTCGAAGGCGACCATCGCCATGGTGCGGTACTGGACCGCCATGGCGGCCTCTTCGTCATCTGCGAGCGGGTCGACCTCTGGCTTCTTGCCCAGAGACTTTACGTCGACCCTCCAGATACCGATCAGGATTGACTTGGCGTCCTCCTCGGTCAGCGGCTCCGGTTCCTCAGCTGGGGCCTCCTCGGCGTCGTCCTTCTCGGTCTTGGGCTCGATCTCAGCAGGCTTCGTTGGAGAGGCCTCTGGTACACTCTTCTCGGTCTTAGCCGGCTTCTTGCTGCTGCATGCGGTCATGAAGAACAACGATATAAATAGGACTGTCAGACGTCTTGTTGGCATCATCTCTCCGATCACCCAATGGTAGGAGGATTTTGGTCTCGACTGGAGGGCTGTGTCAACGTCCAGTGCGCTCGGTGTCTCTCTGGGACTGTCCTGCGGGCCACTCTGCCACCACATATTTCTGAGTTTGTTTTGGGGGGCCCCCTACCCGTGGGTCAGGGGAGCGGTCGCCGATCCACCAAACGACAACCGACTTAACGGGTTCTCCAGCCTTGAGGTGGAGCCGGTCTATCTTTGTGTTTCTTAGCCAATGGATCAGACCTTGGCGATACCGGCGGTGCTGACCAGTGGCGATGCGCATGGAGTAGCTTCCCCAAAATTGATCCCACTTCATCTTCGGATAGGTCGCGACGATAAACTCGGGCTCGCGGTTGGTCTGCGGATCGACATGGCTCCCATCAGGGCGCTCCACATCGATAACAAGCCAGCCATCTCTGATGGGGGCGTCCGGGGCGAACATGCTCCAGCCTTGGAATATGCGCATATATTCGACAACGCCTTTGGCCCAAGCGGGTTGAGTCACCCTGATCCCGAGCTGGCGATTGATGAAACTATTTTCGATGAGCACCTGGGAGGTCGTCGCGGTGAAGATGACCAAGATGACCGCCGTCGAAATCCAGAGCTTGAGCCGGCTCATGGTCATCCTGATCGGTGTCGGGTCCCGCATCTCTGCGCGTCCGATATCGACCGGCGCGATCTGGCACTGGCCGTATCCGAGCCACGCGCTCACTCGCTGTCGACGCGCCGCGAACCAGCGATACTTGAGTCCGCCTAACCAGCTGAAGGGCGGGAGCCATGCGAGCCAAGCGAAAAGCCGGCCGCCGGGCAGCGCCGCGATGACTCGACCGACGGCTAAGTGCTCTTCGTAGGTCTTGCCGTCTTGAGCGTTCTCGACGAGCAGGCTTCGGTCTACCGTCGCCGCGAACCGCGG
>CALELH010000675.1 GCA_937902595.1 uncultured Myxococcales bacterium | reverse complement strand
TTATGAAGGGTCATTCGATGGTCCACGGAGGATCCGCAGCAGACGCATCACAGATCTCGGCGCGATTCCTGAGGGCCCGGGACTATTGGCCATATCCCAACGACGCGAGTTCTTAATTACGGGACGTCGCCACGCAAACCATTTTCAAATCATTGGCGTACGCTTAGCGGACAGCAAGATCACCCCCATCGCCGAGCTGGGCGCTCGGCCACGGCAACTTGTGGCAGCAGAGAACGCACAGACCGTCGCTTGGATCTCCTTGGACGGAGAGATAAGGCATGGGGCGATCGGAAAACGCGACAGACTGATTGGCAGAACGGACGAGAACTTGTTGGCGTTATCCGATAATGGAGAGCTGCTCGCCTGGGTCCACGGGAACCGGCTCGAGGCGGCCAATCTGAAAGACGGCACCATCCATCAGCGGCCTGTCAGACCAGGCGTTATTCAGATCTCCGCCCTCTAGACGGACACCTGAGCACTCCCGATCATCCCTCTTAAGATCCCACGCGCCGTGCGCTGGTGGTCTGGATGAGCATAGATGCGCACGAGCTGAATCGGCTGTTTATATCGTTCGTAGACGCGAGCATTATCGGCGATCGGGGTGATCTTCTGAAGCTGCCGGTTCACAACGAAGATGGGGTGGTGGGTTCCTGCGCCCAGGTAGTACTTACTCAGGACACCTTTATCTGTACTCAAGAAATAGTCGATCTCAGCGTCCTTGAACGCCTCTTCAACAGCGTCGAGGTCGACGCCATCTGTCGTCTCTATCTCTAGTACACGTCGGTATGCATTCCGCGCCGCGATTCGCTTAGCCCAAGGATTCTCGGAGTTCCTGAGGGCAGACCAGAGGGCGATATCGTCAGTCATCGCATACGCGTCGGAATCAGACGGTATAGAGAAGTCCTCGGGCGCCTCGTTATAGAAGCGGGCGAGCATCGTCTCAAAGCCCACCGAGATGTAGTGGTAATACACACTGACAAACATGTGATAGCGACTCAGCAAGAAGTCTTCAAAAGCGAAGACGGCTCTGTTGGTGAGCGCCATAAACGCCCGGTCACCTTCGACATGGTAGAGCAGGTTCTCCAAGAGCCAGCTCATATCGAACTTGCCGTAACTGACCCCCGTATAGAAGGAATCCCTCTGAAGGTAATCCATGCGGTCAGCGTCCATCTCTCCGGACACCATCTGGGTCAACAAGGGGAAGTAGTCTATACCGCCGACGACACAGGCTTCGCCTTGGTCCGGGTAGCGACCGGAGATGAGATGCGCCACGTGACGCGCGTTGATCCCGAGATCCCCAAAGCCGGTCTCAAGCGCTTGAGTTAAGCCGGAATCCAAGAGGAGCTTGAGAGTGTAGTCCTCGTGAGAGGCTCTCTGCCGTGACTCCTCTTCAGTGAAGCAGTCAAGATTCAATGTCGCTCGCGCCGGCATCGCCCGCTCGCTCGCATGAGACCCAGGCGGATGCCCCAAGTCATGAAGCAAGAGGGCCAGCCGAAGCAGCTGTCGTAAACGGGTGCGGTCCTCGACCGGTAATACGCCACGCTCGATGGGAAAGGCCGCGTCGAACATCTTCGTCGCGACCTCCATCGCTCCGATACCATGCGCGTACCTTGTGTGCGTCGCCCCAGGAAAGGCCTGATCCGTAAAGCCTAATTGCTTAATCCCACGGAGACGCTGATAGACAGGATGATCAACGATGGCCAGCTCTTCGGGAGAGAGGCGAATACTACCGTGGATTGGATCTCTAATCCGAATCATACGGACTGCACCTCGCCGAACAATGTGTGACTTGTTGACCCAACGATCTTCACGGGCACCATCGTACCTGGCTGTACATCGATCCCCTCTATGATGGTCGTCTTGAAGCAGCTCGTCCGGCCGATAAGGTTCTCGACGTTTCGTCTGGACGGCCCCTGAATGAGAATCTCGCACTCTCGGCCAACCATCTCACCAAACTTCTCCTTACTGATCCCCTCTTGGACATCGATGAGGCGTCGCAACCGGTCCTTCTTTATCGAATCGTCGATATCATCCCGCTTTCTAGCCGCGAGCGTCCCCTCCCGTTCGCTGTACGCAAACATGAACGCTCCATCAAAACGGACCTCGCGAACCAAATCGAGAGTCAGCTGAAAGTCTTCCTCGGTCTCACCCGGATACCCAACAATGATGTCCGTTGTAAGACCATGCAAAGGGAGCCGTTCCCGCACTCTATCGATCAAGTCCATGAATTTTTCGGCCGTATACGCTCGACGCATATCCTTAAGGACCGCCGTGCTGCCGCTCTGAACCGGTAAGTGAATGTGCCGACCTACCTTGGGTAGAGACGCCAAGGTGTCCAAGAGCCGATTCGAGAAATCGTTAGGATAAGGAGAAGTGTACCGAATCCGCTCCAGCCCCTCGACCTCATGTACCTGAGTCAGAAGATCCGAAAAATCGAACCCTCGCTCATAGTAGCTCGACACAGTCTGCCCTAAGAGAGTGACCTCGCGAAAGCCACTCCCAGCCATCTCTCTGGCCTGACGAACGACCTCTTCTGGAGGCAGGCTGCGTTCACGGCCACGGACAAAGGGCACAATGCAAAAGGAACAGAACTTGTCACAGCCCCTTTGGACAGAGATCCAACCGCTGACCCCAGGTACACGATCGACCTGAACCTCCTGGTACATCTCCTTGCGATCCAGCCGAACATCAACCTGGTAGTCGTTGGTCTCGTCCTCCTGAAGGCTCTCGATAAGCTCGGGCAAACGACGGTATGCGTCGGGCCCTATGACCAAATCGACATGCTTCGCCTTCTGGACAAGACTCTCACGCATGCGCTCGGCCATACACCCAGCGACCCCGAGAACGACATCAGGCCGCTCTGATTTGAGCGCCTTATACCACCCAAGTCGGCCTAGAATCCGCTCCTCAGCTCGCTCGCGAACTGCGCAGGTGTTCAACAACACGACATCGGCTTCTTCAGCTGACTCGGCGACCTGAAACCCCTTGTGGCGGAGTAGGCCAAACATCAGCTCGGTGTCAGCGACATTCATCTGACATCCGTAAGTCTCAATAAAGACGCGGCGCTCCATCTCGGCTCCATTGCTCATGAGGGCACGCAAGCTAACGATCCAAAGCGCTCACGTCAAGCAGAGTAAGGTGCATAAACCCTTGCAGTACTGACAAAAATCTGGTTTTGGCTGTGTTTACACTTCGAAGCACCAGGACACCCTCCCGTGAAAATATTGGTCACCGGCGCCTCTGGCCTCATTGGAAGACATCTCTGCCCCCTTCTCGCGGGGGCCGGCCATTCAGTTCACGCGTTGATCCTGCCAGGCTCTATCGCCCCAGAACTCGTCCATGATCGGATCACCCGATTTCCAGGGGATGTGACAGTACCTGAGTCTCTGGCGTCAGCCGTCGCCGGATGCGACGCAGTGGTCCACGCGGCCGGCATTAAAGCAGCTGGACGCACGCGGACCTTCGAACGGGTTAATGTTGACGGTACACGTCATCTGGCCCAAGCCGCTAAACTGGCGGGTGTGAATCGACTCATTTACATCAGCAGCATCGCAGCCCAAGGCCCGTCGCAACCTGGACAGCCACATCGAAGGTCTGGCAACGAGGAGCCTCATGGGGCGTATGGAGAGAGTAAGCTCGCGGCCGAAGCGCTGCTTCTAAACCACGACATAGGCTCAGTAACGACCATCTTAAGGCCTGGACTGATCTACGGGCCGCACGACCCGGAGATGCTGAGTTGGGCGCGACTCGCCCAGCGGCGGATCTTACCGGTACGGCCTCACTTCGAGCTCTCCTTTATCCACATCTACGACCTCGCTGACCTCATCTCTACGCTACTGGAGTCCGAGGCCGCGCCCTTCGGCCCGTTCTACGTCAGCGATGGAGAGGCACGCAAGATGGAGGAGGTCGCTGATATCATTGAGCGAACTTTGGACACGGGGCCCGCCCTAAGAGTCTTTCTCAACGATGGCCTGATCGGGCGCGTCGCTAAGACGCTCCGCCGGATCACAGAGACCTCCGGGATTCTATCGGGTGTGTCAAAGGTCGTCGCAGACCTGGAGACCCCGAGCTGGGCCTGTGACCCTACGGAGACCTTTGAGACCTTTGGCTTCCGACCAAAAGTTCAGCTTAGACAGGGGCTCGCGGACACGATCCGTTGGTATCAGCGGACCGGGAAGATCTGAGAGCAGGCAGGACTATTGGTCTTCCGGCTCAGCGAACTATTGTGCGTCCGGCTCAGCGGGCGGCTCGTAGACAGGCGTCAAAGTACGATTCTTCAGAGAGTAATAGACGCCAACGGCCCCGAGTACAATGAATGGGATGGACAGATACTGGCCCATGGTGAAGACGTGCTCGTTCGCACCCAAGGATTGAAACTCCTTGAAGAACTCGACGCTGAAGCGACCAATAAAATAGAGCAGCAAGAAGGTAAAACCCATGAGACCCATCGGGCGCTCTTCTCCCCATTTACGGTCGATAGCCCATAAAACTCCGAAGACAGCGAAGCCCATAAAGAACTCATAAAGCTGGCTGGCGTGGCGCCAAGGCACGTTCGCCAAGCTCACACACTTTCCGGCGAATATCGTACAGGCATCGACCGCTGTCTGAGCACACTCAGTCGGGCACGCCTCCATAGGTACGCGGTTCTGGTAGAACTCGTATCGTGGAAATTTTACGCCAACGCTCTGATCCGAAACGCGGCCCACGATCTCGGAATTGAAGAAATTGCCCATCCGGACGATCGCGGCGCCCCAGGCCGCCGACATACTAAACCTGTCTAGCACCTCTCGTATCGGCATAGACTCCGAGCGCGCAAAATAGATGAGCATGCCGATCAAGGCGATAGTCGAACCGTGACTGGCCAGCCCTCCTTCCCAAAAATATAGAATCCGGATCGGGTCAGAGAGATACTTTTCAGGCTCATAGAACAGACAGTGCCCCAGTCGGGCCCCACCAATCACAGCGATGACGCCCAGCATCAGAAATCGCTCGGCGGTCTCCTGTGCTCGTCGGGCACGAAGCATCTGCCATTGCCAGATGTAGTATCCCCCCATCAAAGTCACGACATACAACAGCCCGTAATATCGGATTCCGCGGCCCCCAAGGAGCCAGTCCGGAAGATGAAAGATGTTTGGATCGATGTTCCACACAAACATGAGTTGCGCTCTCCTCACCATTAAGGCGCGGCACTCTCTCACACCTGGCGCAGCTAAGAAAGTTGGAAGGTGTGATTCGATGTAAGGAATTCAACCCTCGGCGTCCCGTAACACTCGGTAGCCTAAGGGTGGCCGAGACTCAAAGAGCACGATGGGGACATCGGTACCCCACCTCTGTGCTGTCCTTCCTGGTGTCAACAAACCCGCCCAAACGGAAAACGAGCGTGGGCGAGTTTGGCATGCACGATGCACTGCATACTGCTACACTGATCCTACAGGCTTTTGACTGAGGGGAGACAGCCAAAGCATGCACAGCATACCTGCGTCTAAAATCCGTACCGCCGGGGTCATACTTTCGGCGGTTATTTTAGTGACGATCAACCTCGGATGCTCGGAAGACGCAGGGCCGTTGACCCCTCAAGTCCCGGTCCCGGACATGAACGTCATGAACCCGGATGCTGAGGCGCCCAACAACTGTGCAAATTACGAATACCGTGGACAGATCTACAACTGCGATGTGCTGGACATCTGTGTCGAAGATGAC
>CALELH010000674.1 GCA_937902595.1 uncultured Myxococcales bacterium | reverse complement strand
GGACGAGCCGACCCCCCTGATCGAAGATGAGGGTGGTCGGTAAGCGAATCTCTCCGCCACTGTCGCCGAAGAGCGCTTCGACGAGAGCCCTAGGAGCTAATCGTTGGGGATATGTGAGCGACGCTTTGGCGACGAAGGCGCGCACCGAGTCCATCCCCTTGGGTTCGACGACCAACCCGATCACTCTCGCCCCTGACGGCCGCTGCTGGTGAATACCTTCGAGCACCGGAGCTTCCATCTTGCACGCGGCACACCAAGGCGCCCAGAGATTCACGATGGTGGCGCCTCCCCCTGCGAGCAGCGGTACGCTCTGACCGTCCAAGGTCTGAACAGGCTGGCGCCAATCGATCCTCTTCCGTGCCTGAGGCAGGGCGTCAGCGGACCACTTGGGCCGAGGGGACTCGGTGGCCTTACGCGCGCTCTCTCGCAAGACGAAGTGTCCATTGGGCCGCACCCCTGAGATCTGTGAACTGCGACCCGAGGGCCAGCGAACCGAGACCGACTTTATCGTCTGGGCTACGCTCAGCCCCAGATGGAGCCTCGGCGTCACCTGTGTATGAAAACCGGCCGTCAATCGCACTCGATCAATGACCGTGCCTAGCTCTGTGACGACGGTCACCTCTGCGCCAATGGCCGGCCGGCCTCGCCGATCGAATAATGAGAGTTGAACATACCCATTGGAGTTGGAGAGGCGATTACGAAAGACCTTAAGGTCCTGTAGGCTCTGCACCACGAGATCAAGCTGCCCATCTCCATCCAAATCCACGGTCGTGGTCGCACGACCATCGGTCCGCTGCGCTAATCCAAACACCGAGCCAGCCTCTAGAAAAGATCTCCCTCGTCCACGATTCATGAAGAGATGATTCGGTTCATGGCCGCTGAAGCTGCCGTGGAAGCGCCGCATGCGCCCCTCTAATGCTCGGTCCAATGTGGCCGGTCCCTCTCGACCGGCCGCTGACCGTTTGGCGTCGGCGACAACCTGTCGCCAATAATACGTTCAGTAATCGGGTGCGCGGGCGTCGCGATTAGACGTGTTCCCATTCACAACGTAGAGATCCCAGTCACCGTCGTTGTCCGGATCGAAGACGGCCTGTCCCCACGCCCAGCCAGCTTCGGCCACGCCGAGCTCTTCCGCCATGTCCTCATACCCATCACCCGTAGACGTATATAGAGCGTTGCCGGTCGCTAGACGTAACAGCTCGCCGAACTCACTCTCCTGGAAGCTACCTCTCGTCAGCGGGACGATGCGATTGCCCGCGTGGGAGTACATATTCGACACATAGATGTCCCACGCTCCGTCACCGGTGAGGTCGGCCACAGTGACACCCATGGATTGGCCGTTCGCCGTCAAAGCGGCGATCTCCATCTGCTCAAAACGCGCCGCTCCAAGGTTTCGATAGGCTCTATTGGGCCCATAATCATTGACGACGTAGAGGTCTCGATCACCATCTTTGTCGAGGTCCAGAAAGACAGACCCGTAGGACAGGTCTGTTCCCGCGAACCCGCCCTTGCGCGCTCGCTCTGTGAAGGTCAGGCGACCGTCATTGCGAAACAGCAGGTTGGGCAAACCACTGGTGGCTCGAAAGACATTGTTCCGCTTCTGGTCCATCGCCCCTAAACGAAAGCCACCGACGAACAGGTCGAGGTCGCCATCGCCGTCTACGTCATCCACATTCAGGTGCTGAAAACGCGCTCTCCGATGCGCCGCACAGTCCAGCGGAAACCGCAGCGCGTCTCCACGATCGACGAGCCCATTCTCTGTGTGCTCATGGAGCCCGAGCCAACCGATCCCGTTCTCGCATCCCACCACTTGGCTGCTCACCAGCTCCGGTCGTCCATTGCCATCGAGATCGACATAGAGCATCGCGAGACCAACTCGCTCCGGTGGTATCGGATTCACCAGGGCGTCAAACCCACCATGTCCATCATTGATGAAGACCTGAAACGTGCGGTCACGCACCCATGACATCACGTCGTCACGACCGTCACGATTCCAATCGATGACACCCAAACCACCCATAGTCTCGATGGATCCGGCGTCGACCTGATTCTGGATAACTCGGTCGGTCACGGGCGAGCGATATTGCCGAACCCCAACCTGTTCACTGACGTCCTGAAAGCCTAGCGCCCCAGCTTGGAGCACCTCGCCGCTCAATAACTCAACGGCCTCTATGCGCCATGGTGACGAGAGGAACGTCGCCTGAATCACGGCGCGTCGCTCTATCCGTCCACCATCACGAGTGACCCCCATCACTGTGAGGTGTGAGCGGCCCCAAGCGATGCCGTCCCCCTCTCCAAGCCGAAATCCGAAGTGCTTCACCTGACAGCTCGTCACTTCCTGGAGCGCTTGACCCCAAGCTGCGAGTCGGCCTGTCAGCGTCTCAGCATCACCCCAGGCGTCATCGGGTTGGAGTTCTCGTCGCGCTAGGCCTGCGACACCGTCGTCTTGCTTCTCACTCTCCGTGCCCCAGCGCGCGCCGAAGTTCTCCGCGAAGGGCTCGTCATCCTCGGCGAGACCGCGTCCGTCGATCAGTCGACACAAACGACCGATCACTTTCTGGGTAGCCGTCGCCGCGATCTCTGAGAGGGTGATGTCCTTCACATATCGCTCGGGAGTACGGACGCGCTCTGCCCGCTGAATCACCGTCGCCGCGACGGGATTGGCAGCCTCAGCCGTGGACACCCGTGGAGCCTCTACACTCACAGATGATGGCGCCTCGGGCGTACACCCTGTGAAGAACCACAGCAGGACTACGATCGTGAAAGATCTGTTCATTGTGGCGAGCATAGGGACTTCTGGCGTCGGCCGGCAAGCCCCTCCCTTCATCGCGCGCCACCGATGGGTCTCGCCGTGAGTAAGAGCGTGTGCTTACCGGTCACCGTCACCTGGAATTTGTGCTGGTGGAGATAACGTTTGTAGTAGGTCGCCTCCTTGAGCAGCACGGACAGCTCTGGGCGACGATAGTTCTTCACCTTCGCGCCATAGACGAGGGCGTGGTCCACATACCTTGCGTTGGGGAAACCCAGGATCACGCCACCGCGCGGGGTGAGGTGCTCAGCTACGACCCGGCGGAAGATCCCCTGTCCGTCCAGGGCCGGGCTGTGCAAGGTGTTTATGGCGATGACGAGGTCGAAGCGTCCAAAGTCTAGAGTGCCGGGCGCGCTGAGGTCAGCGACCTCGAAACGGAACGCCGGGTGGGTGTAGCGGCGACGGGCCTCCTCGATGGCTGAGGCGCTGTGGTCGATGCCAATCAGCTCCATCTTCGACAGGGCCTCGTCGGTATGCAGGGCGCTAAAGACCCCCAACTCAGCGCCGGTGTTGACGCCCAAGCTGAGGATGCGGGCACCTTCGGGCACTGAAAGGAAACGTAGGCTGTCGAGGTAGCAGTCGACGAAGCTCGGGTCTTCGAACTTATCGATGCGCCCAAAGTCGGTGTGCGCTCCATACTTCTCAACATCGCCGGAGGGCGCCGACCGCTTATGCCAAGACGCCTCCGCGTCTCGTACCCTAAAGCTCAAGCGAACAAAGCCATCGGGCAAGCGTTCGGGGGTCCCGAGGGTGCAGCCTAAGACCTGGGCCAGCTCAACCCAGACGGCGAGCCCCCGATAACGACAGAGCTGCCCACCCACCTCGACGAGCTCCCCCGCGTAGTGGGCGGCGCTCACGTCAGGGTCGACGACCTCAATCGTCTGGACCGATCCCGAAGTACCATCACGCACCATAGCGGAGAGATCCCGCTGGATGCGTAAGAGGGTCTCGTCAGTATATCGGCGGGCCGTAGCCATATTCTCCATCGATTTATGAACCTGTATGACGTGTGAAGATAGCGGGAAACTGAGGAGTTCAGAAGACTCTTCAGCTCAAGATAGGCCTCTACCTTGGCTTTCGGGTCATGAACTTTCATGATGTAGTCGATCAACACGATGGGGAGCGTGGTGAGATGATAAGATCTAGATTAAGCCTCGTATTTTTCGCAGGCGCGGCCATAGCGCTGATTGGGTGTGATCGCACCGAGCTGGAGAGCGCCCGAGACACAGGAATTCAGGCGGACATGGCGCGTGGTCAAGGAGGCGCCGGGGGTGAGGCTGGCGCTGGGGGCGCCGGTGGTGAGGGCGGTCAGGCTGGCGCTGGCGCGGCCGGTGGTCTTGGGGGCGAAGGTGGATCCGGTGGCGCGGGTGGTGAAGCCGGCGCCGGCGGTGGGATGCCCGACGCTGGGATCACGCCGGACGCTGGGGCCCTCGCTGCGACGCTGCCCCTTGGTGAGGTGGTCGCGTCCCGAGACTGCACCAACGCCAACCTGGGTGAATGCCAGCGACTCACCGTCCAATGCCCGGGGCAGCCGGACCTCGAGGTCACCGTCCAGATCGCGTCCCCCGAGGGCGAGGTCCGCGGCACCGTCATCGTGGGCTCCGGCGGCGCGGGCACCACGCCCTACTCGGTACAGGTCATCCAGGGACTCCAGCGCGCAGGCTTTCGGGTGCTGCACCGCGTATGGGCTGACACCTGGGAGCACGGCGCCGGCGGCACGGCCGCGACGGCCTGTCGCTACGCGACCCTCACGACCTGGGCTCGCGGTGAGTGGGCCGAGGGTCCCCTGTGCGTCACGGGTAACTCAGGTGGTTCGGCTGAGATCTCCTACGCGCTGGCTCGCTATGGACGCGACAGCGTCATCGACTTCGCCGTGCCCACGAGCGGTCCACCCATGAGCCGCATCGATCTGGGCTGCATCGGGGGCGACGAGTGGACCAATGTCTGTATGAACGCCTTGCCCGCCGACCACTGCGCCGACAATCGCGGTCGTATCTGTGACTTCAATGGGGGAAACCGCGCGCTGTTTGACGGAGGGTTCGAGGGGACCCCATGCGCGGACGGTGACCCGGCCGCCAGCGGTATACTGAGGGCGGGCAGCGTGCTCTCTGAAGACGCCGTGTTGAGCTACCCCACGACGCCGGTGCACTTCATCTTGGGCCGCGAGGACTGCACCTCGGCGATGCCCCACGCCATGCTCTTCCACGACGCCATCACCAGTGAGAAGACGATCACCTGGGTGGACGCCCCCCACGCAATGCAGCGAGATCCAGAGGGGGTCGTCGCGATCATCGACACTCTAACTTCTGGCTGCGTAGAGCGCTGAAGGGTAGCTTTATGATCGACACGACACGCCCACAGGTTGTCGTCCTCGGCACCGCTCAGGATGGAGGCGCTCCCCAAGCGGGCTGCACCCAGACCTGCTGCGAATGGACCCGGGCGGATCCTGAACGCCGTCGGCTACCCGCGAGTCTTGGGATCATCGATCCCCTGGCCCAAAAACGATGGATCATCGACTGCACCCCCGACTTTCCCGAACAGCTCCACCGCCTCAACGCCGTCAGCGATCCCAGCTGGGGACTCGCCGGCGTGTTCCTGACCCACGCACATATCGGTCACTACGTCGGCCTGATTCACCTGGGCAAGGAGGTCATGGGCGCGCGAGGTGTCCCCGTCTATGTGATGCCCCGAATGCGTGGGTTCATCGAGTCGGACTCACCGTGGCGGCAGCTCGTGGAGCAGGGCAACATCAGCCTGGAGCCCCTCGCCGACGGGCTGACCATTCAGCTGACAAGCCAGGTCTCCGTCACCCCCTTTGAGGTGCCACACCGGGATGAGATCTCAGAGACCGTCGGATTTAAGGTCCACGGACCCACCCGCACCGTCGCACACCTGCCCGATATCGACTCCTGGGCAGCCTGGGAGCAGGAGCTGGGTGACTTCCTCTCGGGCCTGGACGTCGCCTGGCTAGACGGCACCTTCTTCGACTCGACGGAGCTGCCCCATCGAGATCTCTCGAAGATCTCTCACCCGATGATGGTCACGAGCTTAGAGGCCTTGAGTCCCCTGCCTGCGTCCCTTCGAGACCGCGTCCGCTTTACTCATCTGAACCACAGCAACCCGGTCATCAACCCGGAGAGCCCCCAAGCCGCACAGATAATCGCCTCCGGCGCTCACCTCGCCGCTGAGGGGGAGCGCTTCCCCCTTTGAGCTGAACAAGCATGCCCAAAGGCACTGACTGTGCTTAGATGGACCGGTTCGAGGGGGATGAGATGAAGAACGTACTGCTGGCCTTAACGGCTATTTTCCTGCTCTTTGGGTGTGATGACGACTCGACCGACCTGAGCCCTGTGGCCGACGTTGGGCCCGTCGAGAGCGATGTGGGGCCACCACCTGACGCGCTCTCCGCAGACGGTGGTCAGGGGGACGCAGCGAACATCTCCGATGGCGCCGCCATCGACCAGGGCGCGCAGCGAGACCAAGGTGCCTCCCCAGAGGACGCGGGCCCCGTCAGCGACGCGACTCCATCTCCCTTAGACACAGGTCCGACCGACGATATGGGCGCCGCGGCCGATATGGGCGAGGTCCCATTGGACATGGGCGAGCGATCATTGGACATGGGCGAGGTTCTTGCGGATGTGGGGGCCGTAGCCCCCGCGGATATGGGGCTGGGCCCAGCCGACGCGGCCGCGGTCGCACCTCAGCCTGAGGACCTCCCACCTGGGTACAGTATGCGGTGTCCCCCTATGGTGCGATTACCGAACGCCCTCACCGATGAGGACCTGATTGTGACCAATGTCTGCGTCGTTGATCGGCCGGTGGGTCAACCGTTTATCGGTGGGATGGTCCATAACGTCGGTCAGCAGATCTACTGTGGCGTCTTCCTCGGCCTGCTCACCCTAGACCTAGCCAACGGAAATCAGACCGACAATATGCTCGCGACCATCCGGGGGCTGGTCAGAGTGGGCCCCAATGGTCGGGCGAGGAACACGTGCGTCGCGCCGGGACAATCGGCGCCGTTTATGCAGGTGGTGCGCTTCCGTGATGATGGCGACGCTGCGTCTCCAGCCGAGCAGGTAAACTTCAGTGTCCGCGGGCTCATCGCAGAGACCCAAGTGCCCGTGTCGACGGTGACTATAGACGCCATCGAGGCCGAAGCGACCGACGAGAATCGTATGCGGTTTACGGGCACCTTGCGCAACATCGGTGGTGGGCCCGCAGGCGTCGCGCCCTTCATGGTGACCATGGTGGGCATGGTGCCCGGCGCCTTCATCTTCGATTACCAGCACGCCTCAGGCCTGGAGCTGGGCGACGTGATCCCCGTTGGCGACACCCTCGACTTTAGCACCTGGATCATCGGCGCGGACGTCGAATACGCGCCGCTCTTTACCCCCATCCTGAACTGGGAAGACGCGCCACCGCCGGAAGAGGCGCCACCTGGCGATGGGCCTCCTCCAGAAGAGGAGCCCTGAGCTAGGGTCGAAGGACGATGGGTTCGGGTTCCTGGCCTTGACGCACGAATAGGCGCTGATCCGGCTCGACCTGGAAGGTCTGTTGGCTCCGCTCCGCGTCGGGCCAGGTGATGGTGACCTCGGCATCGCAGGCCGTGCCCAATCCGAAGTGCAGCATAAAGTCCCGCTGCAGTCCGAACCGACCGTGCCCACCATCTACCGTCTGGGTTTGAGTGACCCGGTTCGCCGTCACGCTCACCCGCGCGCCGATAGCGGATCGATTACTCCCCTCGCCTCCCTCAAGGCGTAGCTGGAGCCAACGGTTGTGATTCCCCACCAGGTTTTCGTAGAGCTGTACTTGATTATTGGGCGCGCACTCAGTCCCCTCGAAGCCTTCACACCGAAATCGAGAGTGGCCCACCAAGACATCCAGATCTCCGTCACGATCGAAGTCGGCGACGGCGACGCCGTGAGCCCGAAAATGCTCGAAGTAATCCTCGACAGCGAGCTCCTCGAAGCGACGTGGCGACGCCTGGCGATAGAGGAGCGCACGATTACCGGCATACTCGGCCGCGCCGATGTAGATGTCAGGCCATCCATCATTGTCGAAGTCAAAGACCGCGCCGGTCATGTCCCCATGGTCCCAGAAAAACGACTCATCTGTGCGGGTCAATCCGGTCTCGTCAATCCCCGGTCGCTCAAAGCTCAGAGGCGTCTGACCCGTGTTGAACAAGACCTGACTAGGGTCCGAGTTCCGCCCGGTATCCGAGTGCACTATCTCGTAGTTTACGAGGTCGAGATGACCGTCGTTATCCACATCGGTACAAACCGTGGTCCCCGTCACGCCGCCGAGAGAGAAGGGCTGCCGCCCGTTGGCGTGACTCCAACGGTAATTGGGCCCGAAGGCTCTGCGCAGGCCATCGCAGACACGACTGTCTTCAGGCGCAGGGCAGCGGTCACACTCCGGAGCGGTCGGCTCGTCAGCGCAATAACACTGGGCGCTGAGGTTGTCGGTCCAGTCCTGGTTCTCATCAAAGGCGTAGCCCGAGGCGATAGACGCGTTCTCAAAGGTTACAGCCTCACCCTCTCGGCTCGGCGCCCAAAGATGGTTGGGGAAGCGTCCGTAGGAGCTGGCCATGAGCTCGGGGAGTCCATCGTCGTCGAGGTCGCACGCCACTCCTCCCCATCCCCAGCTGTGACCCTGTGCCTGATTCAGGCTGAAGACGCTGTTCCAGGCCACGGTGGTTAGCCCGAGGGCGTGGGTCACATCCACAAAGCCACCAGCTCCATCTCCCTTGAGCAGGCTGTCCTGCAATGGAGTCGGACCAGAGCGCTCATTGTGAACTACCCACAGATCCAAGAGACCGTCCCGATCGAAGTCTACAAAGCTCACCCCAGCAGGATTGGACGGTGTGTCCAAGAAGCGCGCTGCGCTGTCTCGTGGACCCGGCGTGAAGGTGCCGTCTCCGTTGTTCAGTAAAAGATCGGAGGTCTCGGCGTCCGCGTTGGCTGAGTCAGTGCGTCCCTGTCCAATGTAGATGTCGAGATCCCCGTCATTGTCGACGTCACCAGAGACCAAGACCTTACCTGGACGTCCGAAGCTGGGCTGTGGGTTTAGGGTCGACGCGAAGAGACGACTGCGCTTGGTCGGATCCTCGAAGCCCCCCTCGCCGGTGTTGTGCAAGAGCCACTTATGGCGGATCCCGCCGCGCGTAAAGTCATCGGAGCCGCCGCCCTTACGAACGAGCACATCGGGCCAATGATCACCGTCGATGTCGGTCACGCTCAAATACTCCCCCTCTACGTCCAATAACCCCCACTGCTCAGTGACGGCCCGAAACGCGGCCACGCCGGAGGACCAGCCGTTCATCTCAGTGGGACACTGCGGAAGGGGCGCAGCGTCCGGCGCAGAGGTGTCGCGGAAAGCCACATCTATGGGGCTCCCATCGGCTCCCATAGAGACGTCCAGCGGGACAGACACGTCTGTGATGGAGACATCTAGGCTGGGCGCTGCATCGAGCCCCGCGTCGATAGTCACGAGGGCTCCATTGTCACCGGGTTCAGAGCAGCCTATAGGAGAGATGAAGAGGGTCACACTGGCGCTGATCGTCAAGGCAAAACGCGCTCTGAATCGTCCTCTCCAGGCCATACTCACCCTCCCTCCGGACCTCATTGTACGCCGTCGACGCTGTCTCGCACAGAGCTATGAACAGGGCTCACATCCCTCAGTCACCTATGGAGGTCCAAACGCTGCCCGTCTCGATGAGGTAGTCGTTGAGCGCAGCTCTCGCCTCTGCTCGAGAGCGCAGCTCCTGGGCGGCGCTCTCTTGTCCCGTCAGGGGGGTCGTCTGGTGCATGTCCGAGGCCGCGAAGACCTGCGGTGTGCCCGTAGCTCGGTCAAACACCACCGAGTGAGCGGGAGACTCCGCGAAGGTGATGCCGTTCTTGGTGTGCGCCAGAGTCCTGCGCTCATGGGGCCTGATGAGGCTGTGCCCAGACCAGGGGTTACGTATCCGAAATCCAAGTATGTCGGCGATGGTGGGAGCGATATCCATCAGACCCCCCAACTGGTGATGACGCCCCTTGGGTAAGCGAGGGTGGGCCCCAGCGATGATTAAGGGCGACCAAGTCGACTCGTGAAACCCATTTCGCTGACCTGCCGGAGTGTGCTCGCCCAGGTTGTATCCGTGGTCTCCATAGACGACGAACAGAGTCTTCTGGAAGAAGGTCTCCGCGCGTAGTCGTTCGATCATTGTGCCGATGACCGCATCAGAATAGTGAGTTGTGTTCTTGATGCGGTCACGGATGCTGTCGTGTCCCGCGATGTCTGTCTTAGGGTCTCGAGAGTTAAAGGGATAATGGTTTGAGATAGTAGCGATGGTCGCCATGAACGGCTGGCCAGAGCGACCCATCTCGATGATGCGATCTGTCGCTCTCTTCAAGACGACCTCATCGCTCTCTTGTGCGTCACGATAGAAATGATGGGCGTCGTACCATTGCGCGAGCCAATAGGATTGGCCATCCCAGTCAGGATCCGATCCCGTAAAGTACTCGGCGGTGTACCCGTGGCCGCGCAGCAGCTGTGGTAAGCACAAGAATCCGACGTAGGTGTAGCGGGTGGTGACGTTGTGCCTCGAATGTGGACGAACGCCGCAGTGTCCGCTCATGGTTCCCGTCACCGTCGGGGGGCCAAAGGTCATGAATCTACCCCACAAGGCGCCATTTGGCCCAGTCGCCAGAGCGTCTAAGTTTGGTGTCGGTGATGGTCTCAAGCGACGATCCAAAGCCCCGACCTCTAAGGCTCTCAGGGTCTCTACCTGCAAGAGAATCACGTTCCACCGTTCCTCCGCAGATGGCGCGCTCGGCTGGTCGGGGGTGCGCACATATGGCCGCTCAGGATCATCGAATCGCCACCCCTCATCTCCTGACTCGAAGAGCCAAGTCTGCTGGTAGGCATCGACGAGAGCACCGTAGTTCTCCGGCCTCTTACCGACAGTGGTGTCTGCTGTGAGCTCAGACGTCAGAACCATGATGTAGGGGCGAACTTTGCGATAACGAAACTTACCGCCAGGGGTATATACGGCGATGAGGACCGCGATGACTGGGAGCGCCGCCGCGACCATCGACGCGCGCCGGCTCCATTGCGGGCCCTCCTGTGTCGAGAGGGCTCGACTCAAATAACGAAGCGCCCAAAGGAGGAAGCCGCCGATGACGACACCGGCGACGATAAACGCAGACCAGGATCCCCCGGCGTCGTGGTTCATGGACCGAATCAGCATGTCCATTGACCCGCCCACCTGCCAATAGGTGCGCACGAAGGAGGGCGTCGCATGAACCCCCATACTTCGCATAGTCTCAGCGTCGAACTGGTCACAGAACAGGCCGAGGGTCAGTAAAGCCATCAGCCCTAAGTGACCTCTCCGAGCTGACTGAGGCTCATGCTCTCGCTCATGGTGCCATAGCCAGTAGACCGCAAAGGGGGCCAGCAAGATGAAGGCACCGAAGAGGTTGTAGAAGAGAGAGTGAAAAAAGTATCGATCCCAGTGGGCTACGAATGGTTGACCATAGGGCGTCAGCCGAAAGTAAAGCGCCGCCCGTAGAAAGATACCGGCGATCCAAGCGCCCGTCGCGAGAGTCCAAGCTATGAAAAATTGGCGCCGCCCGCTCATAAGGCCGATCCGCTTTCTAATGCCAGTCATTAAGCCCTGCCACCGGAATGAACCAGCAGTCGGGGTGAGAGAGGATCTTACCCTAAAGGCCGAAATATAAGTATCATCGGAATTGGGGACGGAGGAGCCACACCGGACAGGTCAAATAGCGCCGGGCGTCGGCCTCTTTCGATGGGAGAAAAACATGACTCGAAGAGCTAGGGGCTTAGCATCTCAGCCCATCGTAATTTGGTACATTTTTGTCTACTTAGCGATCGTCTCAGCGCTGCTCTACGCGTCGAGAACGTGGCTTAGTTACAAAGGTATGACAGCTGACATCGAGACCTGGGGTGTCTTCTTTTCTGCGTTCGGTACTCTCTACGCGATCATCATCGGTTTCGTGCTTCTGGAGTCACTCAACCGATACAGTCAGCTCGCTCAAACTATCGACGAGGAGGTCAACGCCGTCCAAGATGTGCGTGACTTCCTAGAATATCTCGATAACGGGCAAGAGCACACGATCATCGACATCGAAGAGTGTCTCTTAAGCTATGTCGATGACGTGATTCACCGAGAATGGCAGGCGATGGCGGATCCAAATATGGTGTGCGACGAAGACACATCCGATAAGCTCTATGGGGTGATCAAGAGTACCAATAATATCAAAGTGACGAACCCCAGCGACGGAGTAGCCCTAACCGCGATCGTCGGTCACATCGCCACTATCACGACCGTACGTACTCGCCGAATTTGTATCGCGGAGAACCGTCTCCCACCGCTGCTGCAAGTACTCTTGCAGTTCATGTCGGCGGTGCTTGTGCTCGGCGTGATTTTTCTCGCAGTACAGAGCGCTTGGGCTCACTACTTCATGGCTACAACGCTGACTGTGTCGGTCTTCCTAGCCTACCAAGTGCTCGATGACCTCGCTCATCCCTTTGGTGGCGCCTGGTCTCTCGACAAAGGACGATTCGTCAAGCTCGCAGCCAAACTCAAGGAGAAGCTTGAGGAGCATCGCAGTCTACCCCCTAGGCCAATTACTCCGCCCGTCACGACGGACGTCACCGGCAGAGCACCAGCAAACAGTACACTTTGAGGTAGGTATAACAGCTAAGGCTGCGTGTTTAATCCGGCGACATCACAGTCGTGAAGATGGGAGCACAGGCCCAATACTGGGCTTGTGTCTCGCTCAACCTACACTGTGCTCAGCGGATATGTCGCAGCTTCGAAGCTAGCGCTTATCGACGGAGTTAGGCTCAGCGAATGTCGCCTTGAGAAAGTCTGCGTTCAGCCGCGCGATCCAGTCTACGCTGATCCCCTTAGGACACGCCTCTTGGCACTCACCGTGGTTGGTGCACCCACCAAAGCCGTCGGCCTCCATCTGCGCGACCATCTTACGCACTCGATCGCCTCTCTCTGCCTGCCCCTGAGGTAGGAGGGATAGGTGTCCGACCTTTGCAGCTGTAAAGAGACTCGCTGACGCGTTCGGGCACGCCGCCACGCAGCCACCACACCCAATACAGGTCGCGGCGTCGAAGGCGATATCCGACACCTTCTTAGCGATAGGGGTCTCGTTCGCGTCTTGAGCGCTGCCCGTGTTGATGGAGACGTAGCCGCCTGCCTGAATGATACGGTCAAAGGCGGTTCGATCGACGACAAGGTCCTTAATGGGCGGGAAGGCTTTCGCTCTCCAGGGCTCCACATAGACCTCATCGCCATCTTTGAACTCACGCATGTGTAACTGGCAGGTCGTCGTCAACTGTCGGTGACCATGAGCGTGCCCATTGATCACCATTCCACACGCACCACAGATGCCTTCTCGGCAGTCATGATCGAAGGCGATGGGCTCGTTACCCGACTCGATCTGCTCTTCATTGAGCCCATCAAGCACCTCCAAGAAAGAGCTGTCCTCGTCCACATCATCGATGTGATGAGTCTCGAAGCTACCCGCGGTCTTCGCGTTCTTCTGACGCCAGATGTGAAGGGTAATCTTCATTTACTTGTAGCTCCTCTGCGCCAGCTTGACATATTCGAAGTCGAGGACCTCTTTATGCATGATCGGCTCCTGGTCTTCGCCAGTATATTCCCAAGCTGCGACGTGAGTCTGGTTTTCATCGTCACGAAGGGCCTCCCCCTCTGGGGTTTGATACTCTTCGCGGAAGTGTCCTCCGCAGGACTCTTCGCGAGCCAGCGCGTCGCGACACATTAACTCGCCAAGCTCAAGAAAGTCCGCAACTCGGCCGGCTTTCTCCAGGGTCTGATTGAAGTCGTCCCCGCTCCCAGGAATACGTAGATTCTCCCAAAACTCTTTTCTGAGCGCGGCGATCTGCTCGATCCCTTCCTTGAGACCCGTGGCGTTACGCGCCATCCCGCAATTCTCCCACATGATCTTTCCAAGAGCCTTGTGGAAGCTATCTGGAGAGCGATCGCCCTTGATATTGAGCAAGCGCTCAATTCGGTCGCTGACCCCCTTGGATGCGGCCTGAACCGAACTCGAGTTCTCGTCCAGTTGGGCCGCCGAGATCTCAGCGCCATTACGCCCTAGGTAATTACCCACCGTGTATGGCGCAACGAAATATCCGTCCGCGAGGCCTTGCATGAGAGCGCTCGCTCCCAATCGATTCGCGCCGTGGTCAGAGAAGTTCGCCTCGCCCAGCACGAAGAGACCCGGGATAGAGGACTCGAGATTGTAATCAACCCAGAGCCCACCCATCGTGTAGTGAACAGCCGGATAGATACGCATGGGAGTCTGATATGGATTGGACCCAGTGATCCGTTCGTACATCTCAAAGAGATTTCCATACCGCTCAGCCACCTTGTCTTCACCCAAGCGCGCGATGGCGTCGGCGAAGTCTAGGTACACACCCAGCCCACCGGGGCCTACCCCGCGGCCTGAGTCACAAGCTTCCTTCGCTGACCGAGAAGCGATGTCTCTCGGAACCAAGTTTCCAAACGCTGGATACTTACGCTCCAAGTAGTAGTCACGATCCTCCTCAGGGATGGTCGATGGGTCCTTGGAGCAATCCTCAGCCCGCTTCGGTACCCAGACGCGGCCGTCGTTGCGTAGAGACTCACTCATCAACGTCAGCTTCGACTGGTGCTCGCCGCTCACGGGGATGCAGGTCGGGTGAATCTGGGTGTAACACGGGTTCGCGAAAGCCGCCCCGTGACGGTGCGCTCGCCATGACGCGGTCACGTTCGACCCCATGGCGTTCGTCGAGAGAAAGAAGACGTTCCCATACCCGCCAGACGCGAGCACGACCACATCTGCGACGTGTGATTGAATCTCGCCGGAGCGGAGGTTTCGTGTGATGATCCCGCGAGCGCGCCCCTCATGCATAATGAGGTCGAGCATCTCGGTGCGTACGTGCATCTCGACGTTGCCTGTCTCGATCTGACGCGCGAGCGCCTGGTAGGCGCCAAGCAACAACTGCTGGCCTGTCTGACCTCGTGCGTAGAATGTCCGCGAAACCTGCGCGCCACCAAATGATCGGTTGGCGAGGAGGCCGCCATAGTCGCGCGCGAAGGGCACTCCCTGAGCGACAGCTTGGTCAATAATGTTTACGCTAAGCTCGGCGAGTCGGTAGACGTTTGACTCTCGGGAACGGAAGTCGCCACCCTTAACGGTGTCGTAGAACAGCCGGTAAATGCTGTCTCCATCACCCTGATAATTCTTCGCTGCGTTGATGCCGCCTTGAGCGGCGATGCTGTGCGCTCGACGCGGGGAGTCCTGAAAGCAGAAAGCCTTCACGTTATAACCCAACTCGGCCATGGTGGCCGCGGCGGAAGCACCGGCGAGACCCGTCCCCACGACGATTACGTTGAACTTTCGCTTGTTCGCTGGATTCACGAGCTTCATGTCGAAGCGATAACGCTCCCACGCCGTCTCGATCGGCCCAGATGGCTCATTTGAACGTAGTTCCATCAGACCCCTCCTTATTTAACCACGCCGGCATAGACGGCGATTGGTACGATTGCGAACCCAAGGCTGGTCACCATAGCGAAACCAACAGCGAACATATTTCGGTAATGGTTGAACCGTGGATGACTCAGTCCCAACGACTGCATGAAGCTCCAAGCTCCGTGGTAGAGGTGCATGCCTAAACAAACTTGCGCGACAAGATACACGGCCGCGATCCACTCGATCTGGAAGCTCGCGACGACTCGAGCATAGACCGCGCCATCAACAAATTCCCCCGGCGCCGTGACCCCAAAGGTGAGGTGCGCGATGTGGTACACGATATACAGAAGGATCGTGATTCCACCGTAGAACATGCTCCGCGAGGCGGCTGTGCTCTTCTGATGAGCGATCTGGCGGTAACCAACAGGACGCGCGTCGCTGTTTTGCTTTTTCAGAGCGATAGCCGACCACACATGGGCCACGACAGCGGAGATCAGACCAAGTCGAGCGACCCAGATCCCCATACCACCCAGAAGCTCCCGGAGGCCGAGCGCATAGGCATCCATCGCCTCCTGGCCCTTAAAAATAAGTAGGTTTCCAACCATATGGCTGAAGACGAAACCCAGGAGGAGTACCCCTGATATCGCCATAACCGCTTTCTTACCCACGGTCGTGTCAAAGAGTCGCAACTCGCTATCGGCCATTCAAGTTCCCCGTTTAGATCAATTCGCGAAGGCCTTCTACCACGCCACACACGCAATTATGTAGGTTTTGGCACCGTATCTTGGCCGAAGGTCAGAATTTCTCCCACGTAATTTTACCCTCACTGAAGAATAATGCCAGCTTTGCATCTCTGAATAGGCGCGATTCATGCAGTTTAAGATGATATGTCTCCCCCGCAAGCATCATCCAATTGGGGGGATTCATGCTTTTTGGACGGTGCGTCGAGAAAACACGGAGACGAGTGGGACCATTTTTGGCTCTGCTTCTCGGCCTCGTATGCAGCGCCCCATGCTCGCGTCCAGCCTCAGCCAGCTCCCTCAGCCCTGAAGACCTTCTGAAGAAGCAGGAGGGTTGGTATGCGACAGGTCTCCCCCTGGTCAATTATACGACCGATTCAGGGCTGGGGTACGGGCTTCGCCTCTATCTCTACAATAATGGAGAGCGCGCGAACCCGAACTTTACGAAGACGCCATATTTCGTTCGCACATATGGTCAGTTTTTCGAGACGACCAATGGCCAGGCCTATCACGAGTTTAATCTCGACATGCCTTACTTCTTCGATACGCGATGGCGCCTAAAGAACGAGACAAGCTACAAATATGCGCTCAACGCCAACTACTTTGGATTGGGAGCGAAGAGCGCTGACTCCGGCCTCACCGACGCCATGGGTCAACGGTACAGCACCCACGAAGACTATGAGGTATTTCTCGATTCTGGTGCCGCCGATGCGCTCTCACTTAAGTTCGATAACTACCAGTACAGGAAGCTATCAACGCGATGGCTCGCCAGCCGAGAGGTGCTCGACTGGCTGGAGATAGTCACGGGTTTTGAGATCGGTCAGGTAGGGATCGAAGATTGGGCAGGCAAAACGATCGACGAAGGTGACCTCAAGGGCACCTCGGCGGCGACCCGCCTGACGCGTGACCGCGAGGCGCTTGTGGGCACCGATGGTGGCTGGACCAATATTGCGATCTTTGGACTGAAGCTAGATTGGCGAGATTTCGAACCCAACCCAAAGACGGGCTTCCTAGGCGAATACTTGATGGAGTTGAGTGGAGGAGTTCTGGGATCTGACTTTGATTACTGGCGTCAGACATTCAGCGTCCGAGGGTTCTACACTCTGTGGAATCGACTCACTTTGGGCGCCCGCGCCGCGCTCACCTACTCGAGTGATGGGACACCTTTCTTCGAGATGGCCGAGATGACCTTTTACAGCGGTCGAGACGCGGCCCTGGGTGGCCTGAGAACAGGTCGCGGTCTCGTCGCCTCCCGCTTCATCGCTCAGGGGATTACGCTCGGTCAGGTGGAGCTGCGCTACTTCGTGGGGGATACGGTGATCGGTGGTCAGCGTTTCGGACTCCAGCCGACGCTCTTCGTCGACACTGGAAACGTTTATGACTCTTTCCGTGACATCTTCTCCGAACCAAGGCTCCAAAGCTATAAGCTATCCTACGGAGGTGGACTGGTTATTCCATGGAACTTGAGTACTGTCCTTCACATCTTTATGGGGTACAGCGCCGAGGGGTCGAGCCTCTCTATCAACTTCAATAACGCCTTCTAGTGTGGCTCAGTGCAGCCGCTGCTCCGCGCCCAAGACTCTCAAGCTCTCATCACGCAGACCGACCAGGATAGATGTCCCGTCATCATCGACCCTGAGCTCGCCGAAGCGAGCGACGTTAAAGGTGTCCGCGCTCCCTTCCTGGAAGAAGAATGATTCTGCGCCCAGCTGAATACTGGCGCCTCTCTTTTTAAACGTCAGTCGGAGCTCATCAGCGCTCAGTGGACTCCCGTCTTCGAGTCTCGAGAATCGACCTACTCGGCGCTCATCCAACTTGAGAATCACCAAGCCGTCGCGGAACTCATGCTCTGGTGTTCCACCGGTCCGGTTAAGTTCATGCTTCGCCAGGACATCGAGCAGCTTGTAATCCAAGATCATGTAATCGCCCTGCATGAGCGAGCGCGGATCCACAGGAGCGAGCTCCAGGAGGACCATCTGCCCCTCGCTCAGCACCGCCTCCTTCTTCACGACCGCCCATCCGAATGCTCCAAGAGTGAAGGCGAGCCCAGCCAAGATGAGATGCTGCCTCATGATTCCTCTCCCCGAGTCACCTTGGCTCCAGCAAAGACGAGCAGGCCTCCGGCGCTGACCAACATCATCGACTTGGACAGCAGGCTGTACTCCATCTCGTAGTAGAAGTGGCCGCCAAACCCAAGTAGACCCGCGATAGATAGACCCAAGAGCACCCGATCCTGAGCTCGGATCGCCAAGGTCATCAAGAGTATCGACGCGACCGCCCCTGGGGCGAAGTAGAGGCACGCACAGACGGCGACAGCCAGAGTGTAGACGGCGATCGCCGACCGCTCTCCAGCTGACCAGCCCAGATCCTTGATGACGTGTCGCAACACGATCAGCATGAGTAAAGTGAAGCCGACGGTTGGTAGACTATCGATCCAAATTTCCTCACTAAACGAGATGTCCCGCTTCGTGAGATCAATGACGCACATCGACACCAGCGCCCACGAGAGCGCCGCCAGCACAGGTCCGTAATAGTCACCCAATGTTCGTCGGGTCGTCTCTTCGCAGATCATCAACTTGACGATGCTGCCACCCACGGAGATGAGCAAAGCCCACCAAACGATCTCGGACTCCTGCAATAGGACCAGCGCCGCGAGCGAGGCGATGGTCGCCAAGCTCATCATCCAACGAACGACCCAGGCGCGTGTCAAATACGTGATGATGGAACAGAGTCCAACACCGACCAACGCGGACAGAGAAGCGGAGTCGAACATGCTCCCGACGCCTATGAGGAGCATACTTAGGCCAGAGAGCAAACAGCTCAAGCTCACTTGACTGAGGAAAACTGACTGGGAGTCGGTGCGGTTCAGCTTGACTCCAACACCGAGGACGATCGACCCGAAGATGGTGAGGCCTAAGTGCTCGCTGTAGATGACCGCGAGTATACCGAACATCAGAACGAGGGACGCGAACCATCCTCCGACACCTTGGAGTAGCTTCAAAAACCAGGGTTGGTCGGCGTCGCTGAGACTATTGCGAAGCAGTATCTGCGCTTCGGTGACCGCGTCTTCGGGCAGATGTCCTTCGTCGACGAGAGTCGAGAGCAGCTCTCCCTGTAAGAGGCGCCTCATTGGAGCTGCTCCTTCCACTGACTCTTGAGCCAAGCTCCAGCAGCGCCCACCTGAACCACCATGAGCAACCCGAGCAGCAGCGGTTCGCGAACCCACTCGGCTTCGAAGACAAAGACGGTGAACAGGGTCATGGCCAAAGCAAGACACAGCGCGACGACATAGAGATCAGCGATGGCGCGGAGGCGCCACGCAACAAACACCGAGATGATGACGATCACCGCTAAGATAAGCCCTAGCATCCCCACATATTCTTTTGTTCCATCTGGCTCAAGAGTCCAACCGGCGATCCCCACCAAGGCCGGGATACTTACGGCGCCCAGCGCGTTCGTCTGTAGAAATCTCTTGATCCAAACCATGGGGTCGTCGCAGCGCATGGATATCCAGATAAGGGCGACTCCGCACACAGCGCTGCACCCCAGGGCCCCGACCGTCCCCGGCATTCCTAGGTACTGGGTAGTAAAGGTCACGAGCGCTGTCTCGAGGATCAGCAGCCACAACAAACGCGTTGGCCAAAACGGGATGGCCCACACCCAGATGGCCGTGAGGCCGGCCCAATTCGCGAAGAGCGTCCACGCGTCCGCCCCTGTCTGATATATCTGTCCGTAGACAGCCATAAACACGCCAACCAGGACAGTCGCGGACGCGAGACAGAGCTTTCCTGTCAGGCTTTCATGTCGGCTCCATGCGACGAGCGCGCAGACAGTCATGACGACCAAGAGCGGGCCTAGGCGCTCCCATTTGGAGAGCAGTGACCAGTTGGCGGCGAAGAAGAAAATGACACCCGCGAGGATCTGAATAAGCCCCAGACCCAAGAGAGCCCAACGCCCGTATGCCCTCCAAACCTCTAATGGAGCTGGCGTACTGATGAGCGCTCGGGCCCTCTCGGCGGCCTCCACGCTGAGCAGCCCCGACTCTTCAAGACGCTCGACATCGCGATAGCTCGCTGTTTTCTCAACCCTCATGAACGCATCCCCAGAGACGACGAGAGGAGTCTAAGCGCAATGCCTAGGAATGTATACGCTTGACCCTACGACGGTGTGGCCGCAGCTCACTCCGCCAGAGTGCGCGTGACAAAGGGGCAGAGCGCACCGTCTTCACCACGCTCGGTCTCGTGTCCATCCATTCCTGGCTCACCACCCAGTCCGGGTAACTGAAATACGTGGTCTCTTAACTCGGCATTTATCCCAGCCACGGGAGAGACCGCCGAGTCCACGGTGACCGTCATGGCGCTCACCTCAAGAGCGCCGGCTGCGCCACCACCACCGCCGCCACCACTCCAAACCTCACCGCGGCCCCTGACGGTTCCGCCTGACCCGCCGAAGCCTCCATTCAAACGAATCACGAGCTGTTCTCGCCGGAACGATGCATGCCGGCACGAGAGATCGAGGTTGCCCGATGCGCCCCCGCCGCCACCGCCGCCGTCACTGTCCAATGGCTTTTGACCGGCTATGCCCGAGAGGTCGATTAGTCCCGCCAGGACACATTGGTCCGCCGCGACCCGCAGACTGGCGCCGCCAGGCCCTCCCTGGCCGCCGCGGCCCTGTCTGTCACCACCAACACCACCTCGGCCACCTGAAGCGGACAGATCCCTGTCGATGGTTCCCGCCTCAACAGCCCGCGTCCCATCTGTCAAACCGGCGCCGCCGCCTCCCGAGCACACACCTGAGCCTCCGCCTCCGCCGCCGCCACGACCGTGCAGACTTCGGCCTGCGCTCCCATCCTGCATTCTCCGTCTGTCAGCGCCGCCTCCAACCCCATCGATTCGACCAGCCCGAGTCACCGCGATGACCTTTGCTTCAATAGAGGCGTACTCGATGATTGAGAGCCTCCCCTCAATCACGACACACACGAAGGTGTGCTGGCCGGCTCTCAAGACATGATTCTCATCGCCACGCACCCAGAGTAACTCTCCCGAGTCTGGCTCCTGGTCACAGTCAACCTGACACACCGCTGGCCACTCGTGTGTACACGCTCTCGTCGCCCCACCTGTTTCCATCGGCGCCGCGCGCGTATCTGTCGCGCGCATGTCTAAGAGTCCTCCAAGGCCGAGATCTGGCTCAGGGGGCGGCGCATCAACAAAGACATCGGGCCTACTAGACGAGGCGTCTAGGTCAAAGGATCCCTCTGCTTGATTCGGTCCCACATCTCCCGCGTCGATGTCAGCCACCTGTGGGGGCGCAGGAAAATCAGCGGCACACGAAGAGACGAGAGATGCACAGAGGGCCCATAGGCTGAGTCGCATGAAAACCCTCGACGCTGCCTGAGCGTTCATCCCGAGCGCTTGAACTACTGTCTCTCCGAACACGCCGTAGATCTCCCTTACCTCTGACTAACATCGCCTAGGCTCATCTTCCTCCGAGCCTCCCTTCCGGCGCAAGTCAGGGATGAAGAGACAGCGCTCCTCCGGTCCGCAGACTAAGGCTGAGTAAGTCGATATGAGAGAGATGATCGCACGGCCTCGGCCAAGACCTTAGCCATCTGGGCAGAGCCTTGATCCGTGAAGTGAGTATGATCAGTGAAATGCTCAAAGTTCTTTGGAATGGCGGAGTCTGCGTCCGCATAGGGAACCTTGAGCTGTGAAGAGAGGTCTACAATCGACCTATTGTACCGTCGATGAGCGTCCTGGGCTCCGGTCATGGTCAACGTGGTTAGATACTTGTCTAGCCCCCTGAATTTCCGACGGTCACGCTCGATATTCTCTGGCGTAAGGGGCATCGCGAAGGTCACGAACATCGGTTGAATCCCACGGCCACGCGCCATCACCGCGATCTTGCGTAGATTATCAGTAAACGCGTCGATGCCCGGTCGAGTCACGGCGTCCTGCTTCTGGATCGTCTTCGGCTTCTTCTTCGTCACAAAGCGCCGAAAGTGATAGATGAGCCGAATCTTCTTAGAGAGCGCCCGCAAGATCGTGTGATCGCGAGTGCGAAAGTGAGAATAGTCGGACCGAAAACCAGGAAACCGGTTGGCCTTATAGTCGTTATAGCCCTGGTAGACGATGACGGCGTCCGGGTCGATGGGCAGACCGCGCCACACAAAGTTCATAACCGACTCGGCTGAGTTGTGACCAGGCACGCCACCGTTGACCACCTCAAACTTGGGGTCACCCTCTGCCCGGGCATCATTGAGGCGGTCTTCCAATTGCGCTGACCAGGTCTTGTCGGTCCCGCTGACGTTTGAATCCCACGTTGAGGAGCCCCCGAGGGTCAAGATTCTGAAGACGCCATCCGGTTTAGGGAGCTTAAAGTCTCGCCCGCGAAAACCATGAGCGTTGACCTCGTATTTGCCGAAGCGCGCGCTCGGCTGGGGTACCTTGTAGAGGTAGGGGTGCTCCATATAGAGCACGCTGTCCTCATCGAGACCGATGAGCGGGACGTCGTTAAAGACTAAGTCTGCGACTCGCGTGATCCCCTCTGCCGCGATGAGGACACACAGAACGGTCACGGCGATCTGGCCTGCGCGCAGAAAGAACGCGCTCCGGCCGCCGTCGTCGGTCACGATGTTCTCTTCATTGGATGTCAGCTCAACCATCTTGGGCTCTCTCACAGCCTCGACATTCGTCGAGGCACCATCATCAAAACTGAAAGTAAATGAACTCGCGATTGTCCGAAGCGCTCAAGATCGCGAGCGCCAATAACGCGCCGATGTAGACCACACTGCGGATCGCGACCGGGAGGTCTGTGATCACGACCTCGCGCTTACGCCACTGCTGCCACACTTGGTAGCCTAAGAGCGGCCAGGCGAAGAAGAACACGTAGTAGGCATACATCCCGACCTCGGCGGTGTACCCATGATCGGTCACAAGCATGACCAGGAAATCCCAAGCCTGACCGATAGAGTTCGCGCGGAAGAACAGCCAGCTAATACACGTCATGTGAAACATCAAGACGACACGCCACCCCCATTGGAAGAGGGTGAAGTCTCCATCCGCGACGTCATCCTTAGGTGGGAACCTGTGACGAAACTCCCGATGAACGATGAGGATGAGCCCATGAAAGGCGCCCCACGCGACGAAGGTCCAGGCGGCTCCATGCCAGAGGCCGCCAAGGAGCATCGTCAGGAAGAGATTCCGCCCCGTAAAGAAGCGACTGCCTCTGCTGCCACCCAAGGGGATGTAGAGGTAGTCGCGAAGCCACTGCGATAGCGTGATATGCCAACGGCGCCACAGGTCCTGCGGCGATGTGGCGAAATAGGGTAAATTAAAGTTCAGGGAGAGGGTCATCCCGAGACACCTCGCGACCCCTCGAGCGATGTCTGTGTACCCTGAGAAGTCACAATAGATCTGGAACGCAAAGGCGTATAACCCGAGCAAGACGAGGGTGCCGTTGACCGCTGGATCGGTCTGGTCGAAGACACGCTCCGTGAAGAACCCCAGGTTATCGGCGATAAAGACCTTCTTGAAGACACCAGCGAAGATCAAATAGAGGCCGGAAGAGAGCGCTCGATAAGACTGACTCCGCTCAGCCTTGAGCTGCGGCATCAGGTCCGTAACCCGCTCGATCGGTCCAGCCACCAGCTGTGGAAAGAAGGCGACAAAGAGCGCCGTGTTGAAGAGCGACTCCTCGGCCGGGGCCTTGCGGCGGTAGACATCTACGACGTAGCCGATCGCCTGGAAGGTATAAAATGAGATCCCGACCGGCAGCAGTAATTGTAGATGGTGCACCGAGACCTTAACGCCCAGGGCGACCAGGAGCTCGTTGAGCGAACCTGCGAAGAAATTATAGTACTTGAAGAGTCCCAGAATACCGAGGTTCAGGACGATCGTCGCCACCACGTAGCGATGCCGTCTTTCGTCGTCGTCCTCTCTCGCGATCGCGAGCGCTCCATAGTGCGCGCTGACGGTGGAGATCCAGATCAGACCGAGGAGATACCAATTCCAATATCCGTAGAATAGATAGCTCGCCGACAGCAGCACCAGGCGCGAGGCTCTCTTGGGTAGAAATGTGTACAACGCCAGAACGTACAAGAAGAACAGCGCGAATTGGGATGTACAGAAGGACAAGTCGGCTCCTCAAAACACCAGCGAGCCGAGTGGTTATCGCTCCCGACCTCTCAGGTCAAGGAACCCGTGGGGTCTCGCGACGGGTGCGTGACCCCCTCTAATTAGGCGAGAGCGCCCATGGGATCCCACGCTGGAAGCACTTTGGGCTCGCCTTCTAGAGCGCTCGCGAGCACCTCTGAGAGAACTGATCGCGGCGCCGCGATCTCAAAGACATACTCATCAAACCAAGAGTCATTCATCAGGTAGAAGCCCTTGCGACCGTTCTTGTCGCCCCAGCTGTTCTCCACCTTCCAGCGACGTGTCTCACCGTCGAGGACATCAACTCCAGTAAAGAGCATCGCGTGGGTCATGAGCGTCTGGTGGTGATGCAGTCTATCGGCCTTATCAAGATCGAAGCCGACCTCGTATAGATTCCCGTAGTCAAACAGCGATTTGTCCCAGAGGCCGATGTCACGCCGCATCTGCTGGCCTACATCACACCCAAACCAGACAGGCGTCCCCTCCTCGATCAAATTCCGGGTCACCGTCTTCATGAAGTCCATCTCGACGTTCAAGTAGACCACTGGCGCTCCACCCACGACGTTGCCTAAGAACTGAACCGTGTATGTCTGACCGTAGGGGTTCTCTGCCCTTGGGTCGTGCACAAGGCAGACGTAATCATCGATAGGGACCTCAACGTACCGAGCAGCGAACTCCTGTGGAGTCATCATGCCGTCTCGATGAAACTCGCCGTCGCTGTCCGTCCATTGCCAATCGAATTGCGATGGCGGCGTCCCAAGGTGAACACACAAGATTCTCCAGATCCCCTCGAGCAACGCGTGCTTACGACGACGCAGCTCATCAAGCTCTATGCCGTCCGCGACCGCAGCTCTGAGATCACGAGCTCCTTCACGTAGCTTGTACTTGAGCATGGAGTTCATCCGCCGAGTGTTGGACGAACTCTCGCTCTCTGGCATCACAGACTTCGGGACGAGCCCATGCTTCCGGATGATGTTAACGGCCATATTCCATTGGCCACCATCGCTCAGAGGCTCTTGTAACATGTACCCAATCAATCGGTCATCGACGGGTAGATCACTCGTCCCGATGACCTCCTCGAAGAAGAAGTTTGAGCGCTCAAACTTGTCCCAAAACAAGGTGTAGTTCTGACTAAACTCAAAGTCTTTGATCTTCAGAGCCTTCATAGCGCCTGGGCGCAGCAGGTTGAGCGCCGCAAACATCCAACACCGTCCGGAGCTCTTTTGATTCGTGACCGCCCAGTCATCCAAGGTCGTCGAGAAGGTGAAGTCTGCGCCCGTGACGATCTCTCGGTTTAGGGCGACGTCATCCGCCGTCGTCTGAGTCACCGCGTTCTGAGCGAGCCTTAACTTGGCGCTCGAACGAAAGGCCTCGGTTAAAGACGAGATCCTCTCAAAGCTGAGGTGAGGCTCGCAGATGTGATCGGGCGACGAAGAATGCTCACTCATGGGGGCGACTCCTGCTGTATGTGCACCCAGGATGATGCCTTTCGAAACCTGACACCACCCCCTTGTTTGGCCGCTCTGTCTTCTGGAGTCAGGCCGCTCTTTAGGTTCGACGGTTCAGGTGGGTGCCCAAGCGGAGAAATAGGTCGCAAAGAGCGCATCCTTAAGGGCGTCGACCCGAAGATGCGGTGGCTGTAGGTGGTCTCGCTTCTGGAAATGACCCAGGCCGTGCAGAGCAGACCACAGCAGGTGAGTACGGACCATCGCGTCCCCTTGAGCCAGAGCACCTGCGGTGACCGCGCCCTCGATGGTCGATGCGCATAAAGCGATGATGATGTCGAGCCGTACATGCACATCGGCGGCCTGACCATCAGTCAAGGTCCTCTCAACGGAAGACAGCGACTCATCGAGTAGACGATGGTAGCTGGGCGCGATCTCACGGAAGCTCAACCAACATGAGAAGGCAGCGATGACTCGTTCAAGGGGCTTGTCTGTCGATGTCTCATGCAAGCGCGCCTTTAGATGCGCCTCAAAGGTGTCGATGGCGCGGAGTTGGAGCGCGACGAAGATCGCCTGCTTTGTCGGAAAGTAACGATACATTCCGCCCACTGATGCTCCGATGCGGTCTGCGACAGCCGCGATAGTCACGGCCTTGGCGCCTCCCTCCTCAATCATCTCCATCGCCGCATCCAAGACGGCCGCCCTACGCTCCCGTCGTCTGTCTTCTCTGATGCCCATCAGATCCCCTCTCGGAACCACAAGTGCGAACCATATTCGCATTTACCTTGACATGACACCAGAAAATAGCGAATCATGTTCGCAGTTTGAACATGGGTGGTGAAGACATGCATGAATTAGTGATTCGCGGAGGTACTCTGGTCGATGGCACCGGATCAACCCGCCAGACAGCAGACATCGGCATAGACGGTGGCATCATCAGCGCGGTAGGTCGTGTGGGCTCTGGGCATCGAGAGATCGACGCCGACGGGCTGCTGGTGACCCCAGGATTCGTCGACATGCACACTCATTACGACGCTCAAGTCACCTGGGATCCGATGATGACGCCGTCCAGTTGGCATGGGTGCACTACTGTCGTGATGGGGAGCTGCGGCGTGGGATTTGCGCCAGTTGCTCCCGATCGACATGAATGGCTCATCGGGCTCATGGAGGGTGTAGAAGACATTCCCGGTGCTGCGCTCACTGAGGGTATTCAATGGGGCTGGGAGTCATTCCCAGAGTACTTGGACAATTTGGATGGACGGGCGCGAACCATCGATTTCGCGACCCAGGTTCCCCACGGCGCGGTGCGCGCCTACGTAATGGGTGAGCGGGGTGCAGACAACGAGGACGCCACTCAGACCGACCTGGACTCGATGTCCGTGATCGTTCGCGACGCGATTCGAGCAGGTGCCCTCGGCTTTTCAACGTCAAGAACCTCGCTGCATAGAGCCATCGATGGACGACATGTCCCCGGTACATACGCTCCCGCCAACGAGCTCTTTGCCCTGGCGAAAGCCGTACGGGAAGGTGGGGGCGGCGTCTTCCAGGTCGCCTCCGAGCACAGTGATGTCCCGCGGGAGCTGGACATGATGCAGCGGATCTCCGAAGACTTCGACCTCCCGGTGATGTTCAACCTCTCTCAGTTTGACCAAGCACCGGAGCTGTGGCGAGAGGTCATCGCGCGACTCTCGGTCATCAACTCCGGTCCAGGGCAGGTACACGGCCAAGTAGCGGGTCGAGCCATCGGCGTCGTCATGTCCTGGCGAGCGACCGCTCACCCATTCGCGCTAAAGCCATCGTGGCTACAGCTCAAGGACCAGCCCTGGGATGTCCAAAGAGCAGCCCTCAACGATCCCGAGTTCCGCTCGAAGATCATGGACGAAGACCCCATCTTTCTCGGAGACTTCGAGGCCTTCGTCACCCAGAGGTTTGACAAGATGTATCTGGTAGACG